>DAORKK010000043.1:0-22174 GCA_035439525.1 Chitinophagaceae bacterium | reverse complement strand
AGGTCTTAATCGTTCTAATTTATAGAATAAAAACGGATTACGCATTTTTTTGCTGCTTCAGGGGGTTAATATTTTTTTGGGTGAACCGGCTGAATTTGGTAGATTTAATTTTACCTCAAACCTGCTGCTGATGAATCATATACTCCGGCTTAGCCTGTTGTTTTCAGGTCTTTTTACTGCCGTTTCCTCCTATTCCCAGACTTTATATGAAATGCGCTATTCCTACACCAGTGATGGGGTTACGGACCGCTTAAGTGCTTTTATATTGAGGAATGATGATGGAACCGGTCTGGTCAGAGTCGCCTATCTTAATCCTGATGATAATAAGAACAAACTGGTTGAAATGGATATGCAGGAATCGTATGGCCAGCATGCGGACGGAACGGAGGATAGTTCACAACTGGTATTTGTGGGCCTTAATCCCCGATTCATTATTGGTACACCCGATGACGAATTCCTGGAAGATCATTTTGTGTTCAGCTTTAATCCGGATTCGGGTTTCTATGAACCTTCTTTTGTTTTTTCAATGCCGGATGATACCTCTACCCAGGTAGGTCAACTGGAGGAAGTACGGTTTCTGAACCAGGAAGACCTCACCCGGGAACTGGTGATGGAATTTTTTACAGTGGAGGATGATTTTTACAAACAACTCTTTGAAACCACAACCCGTGGCCTCAGTGCGGATGATAAGCAGGCACAACTGCACCTGGTACTGGTAGCCAATACGGAGGATAAGGATATCGGGAAAACGTGTGTGATTGATAAGGATGCTACTTATAAGACATTCAGTGAGATTGCCGAATTCCTGGAAATAAATTTCAAACCAACGGTGATCGCGGGAAAGGATTTCACTAAAGTCAATGTGGATAAAGCCGTCAGTGCGGTCCGGCCGGGGCCTAATGATATTGTGGTTTTTTATTATTCCGGGCATGGATTTAATGATGTGGATGAACAATACCAGTTTCCTTACCTGGATTTACGGGATAAAAGTTTTCAGAAATACGGGGGAGCCTATACCCTTAATGTAGAAACGATTTATCAGAAACTCCGGTCAAAAGGGGCAAGGCTTAACCTGGTGATCAGTGATTGTTGCAATAAGGATCCGACATCCGGTGCACTGGTCAGTTCTGAGGGGGCTTCCACCCGTACTTCTTCCATTGGCTGGAGTATGGAAAACTGCCAGGCCTTATTTATGTCAAAAAAACCAACATCCATAATCATGACAGCTGCGCAGAAGGGCGAGTTGTCTGCAGGTAATCCTTCTGATGGCGGGATCTTTACTTTTATTTTCCGGGAACAGCTGGAAAAGGCATTAGGCCCTTTTACCCGTAACCCCAACTGGAGTAACCTGGTACAGTCGGCTAAAAAGGAGACGGTAAACAAAGCAAAAACGACCTGGTGCAATAAAGAGAAGAAGATCGTTTGCGTGCAAAATCCTGTGTTTAAAATGGAATAACGGTTTTTTGCAGAGCCATATTCCCTCGCCGATATTCTCCCGATTAAAATATCTTTGGGGTATAATCACTGCACATGAAAAAAAGTTACCACATAGGAACCGGATACAGCCTGTATCCGGTTATTTTTTTGTTATTCATTACGATGCCAGTTGTACGAGCCCAGTCGCTCCGGGTAGAACCCATGAACTGGTGGGTGGGCATGAAGAATCAGCAACTACAGTTACTGGTTTATGGCGAAGGCATCGGATCCTCCACGCCGGTATTGTCATACCCCGGTGTAAAACTGGAGAAAGTGCATAAGGCGGAAAGTCCGGATTATCTCTTTTTAGATCTTCGGATCATGGGGGGCACGAAACCCGGTAACATGGTTATTAAATTCAATAAGCAGGGGAAAACCATATCCACTTATAATTATCTCCTGGCTTCCCGGAATAAAGACAGGGCTGCTGTGAAAGGATTTTCTCCCAGTGATGTGATCTACCTGATTACCCCGGACCGTTTTGCCAACGGTGATCCTTCCAACGATGTGGCGGAAGGGATGCGGGAACAACGGATCAACCGCACCAATGATTATGGCCGCCATGGCGGGGATATCCGGGGAATGATCAATAACCTCGATTACATCGCCTCCATGGGATTTACCGCTATCTGGCCTACGCCTTTACTGGAGAATGATATGCCGAATGCTTCTTATCATGGGTATGCGATCACTGATTTTTATAAGGTGGATCCTCGTTTCGGAACCCTGGAAGAATATAAAGAACTAGCCGACAAAGCCCGGCAGAAAGGATTGAAACTGATTTTTGATGGGGTCGTGAATCACTCGGGTTCAAAATACTGGTGGATGAATAACCTGCCTTTTAAGAACTGGATCAATTATCCCGATTCCATCCGGATCACCAATCACCGCCGGACTGTTAACCAGGATCTGTATGCGGCTGCGGCGGATAAGGAAAGTATGGTCCGGGGCTGGTTTGTCAGCCAGATGCCGGACATGAACCATGATAATCCGTTTTTGTCCACTTTCCTGATCCAGAACAGCATCTGGTGGGTCGAAACACTCGGGCTGGCCGGAATACGGCAGGATACTTATCCATATTCATCAAAAAGATTCCTGGAACAGTGGACCTGCCGGCTGATGAATGAATATCCGGGATTCAGTATCGTTGGCGAAGAATGGAGTACCAATCCGTTGATTGCCGCTTACTGGCAAAAGGGGAAGACCAATTCAACCGGTTACGATGGTTGCCTGAAAAGCACGATGGATTTCCCTTTACAGGCTGCGCTGATGCAGGCATTAACAGAACCGGAGTCCTGGGACAAAGGTCTGGTAAAGCTCTATGAAGCCCTGGCCAACGATTTTGTATATGCGAGTCCGAAAGACCTGCTGATATTCGGCGATAATCATGATATGGACCGGGTATTTACATCCTTAAAGAAGAATCCCGAACTGATGCAGATGGCCATGAGTTATCTGCTGACTATCCGGGGAATTCCGCAAATCTATTATGGTACGGAACTGCTGATGGAGAATTCAGCCAAACCCGGTGATCATGGGTTGATCCGTTCTGATTTCCCCGGCGGATGGAAGGATGATACCCTGAATGGATTTACCGGGGCCGGTTTATCAGCAGAACAACTGGCATTGCAGTCTTACCTGAAAAAATTATTAAACTGGCGGAAAAACAAGTCCGTGATCCATAACGGTAAAACCCTGCATTTCGGGCCGGCTAACGGGGTATATGTGTATTTCCGGTATACCGAAAAGGAGACTGTAATGGTGATATTGAATAAAAACACCGGACCGACCCAGCTGAATACTGATCGTTTTGCGGAGATTTTAAAAGGTAAGAAAACAGCTACGGATGTCATCCGGGGGGATCAGTTTTCACTCAGCCAGGGATTGAATGTTCCTGGGCGGAGCGCTTTAATTCTGGATATAAAATGATTTCAGCTTTCCGATGGATAAATGATGGAAATAAAAAAAGCCCCGGTGATACCGGGGCTTTTTGATTGTATACGATTTACATTAAAGTTTGTAGTTCACGCCGAACATCAGCATGTTAGTCGTCATTTTATAGGAGATTTTACTTCCAGGTACTGCGCCGTACGGATTCGTATTGGTAATCCAGCCCGGATGCAGTAAAGCACCATCCAGTGAACCGCCACTGCTGCCATGATGGAACACGCCATTCAGGGTCAGTTTTTTCCCGGCTTCAAATCCGAAACCAAACTGGAATGCATGTTTGATGATGGCGGTGGCGGGCAAAGAGAACATGGCCAGTTCGGAAGTGATCGGGTTTGAGCTGTAGGTATAACCGATCCGGAATGGCATTGCCTTTAAAGCTTTGTATTGTACACCGGCGGACACAACGGAAATATTTTCCCAGCCAAATCCGGCTACGGAAGCGGTGGGCGTCCATCCTTTAGTGTCGAATCCCTTCGTGTTTTTATAATCAATAAACCGGTAGTCCAGTGCAAAATCAAACAGCTTGTTTGTATAACCAAGTCCGGCAGAGGCAATGGCCGGGTAGTTCATTTTAAAATCCACATTGGGTGCCTGGGAGCCATCTGCGTAGTAATTTTTAAAATTAAAATCCTGGAAATACTGCTGGGATTTGTAGGAAGCCCCCATTTTAAAACCAGTACCTGAATTAAAATAAATACCCGCTTGTCCGCCGATACCTAAAGCCGTGGCTTTATCTGCTCCCGGGTATCCTTTGGTAGGACTAGGTGAAGAAAGCGGGTTGGGTAATAATTCAAGCGCCGAATAGTTAAATGTAGGAGCAACTCCAACAGAAACCTTATCATTTAACTGGTAAGCCCATGTCAGTCCCACCTGTAATAACTGGTAATCCGATTTCACCTGACCGAAACCGCCGGATTGCTGGGGCATAGTAACCGGGTTAGTCGCACTTTCGGGGAAGGTTACTCCGAAACCGCTGATCCCGTAAGCAGATACACCAAAATGGCTTTTACTGTTTTTCTTAGACCATACCATGGCCAGGTTTGGCATTACAGACATCCCCCTTTCATCTTTTGTTGTGCCGGAAATATTACCACCCGGTGTAGGCATGGTGGAACTTACCTGGGGTGAGGAGCCGAATAATCCTACATTGATGGAAATAGTTCTTCCGGAAAAGGCGGTAATACCAGCAGGGTTCCACTGTAAGGCCCCATTGATATCCAGCACCTGGCCGGTGGAAGCACCTCCCATTGACATATTGTGGGCACCTACGCCCTGCATGACATGCCCGGTCTGGGCAGACAGAGTAACAGTTGTACTTGCAAGTAGCAAAATAGATACAATCTTTTTCATATAGTGGTATTTTAATGAAGCGGCAATCCGCATATAAAAGTAATAAAACTACCTGAAGGCTGTAGTGGCATATGTGACTGCTATCACATCCGGGGAGAAATCATATGGGGATATGATGTAGAACAGGAAAAGGGCGGATCGGTAACCGGGAAAAACGGATTTTCCCTGTGAAGTTAAAGAATCACGTAGCGGGATAATCCGGGGAAAGATGGTGGACCATCGATTAACAAGTATCAGGTTGGCGGATAACTTTTGTCATGGAACTGAAACGGAACTTATTTCTATTTTCGTTCCGGAATTTTTTTTTAACCCATTCGTTAAAGCCTAATATTTTAGCAACATGAAACAAGAATACTGGATCAACGTAAAACATGTGGACAATCGCCTCGTTATTTATCTCAATGGAGAAACGGTTTGGGACAGTGGCATCGTGCATGATGACCCTGCCCTGAATAAATTTATTGAAATCACCAGCAACCTGGATGAGCATCCTGGTCATACCAGCGAACTGATTTTTGAAGGATTCAATGATGATTATACTTCCAGTGGTGATGAAGGGGCCCTGAACCCCTGGCATTTCAGTTACCGCGTATTCAAAAGAACGGTTAATGGAAACGGGGAAGTGGTAGGTGAATCAGAACTGGTGAACCCTTACAATGAGAAACACCTTTCCAATCCCAATACCCGGGCGATCAATAACAGTTACCAACTGGTATTGAAAAGCGGGGAATATAAAGTGGTGTCCAATGCACTGTCCCAGCAGTTCTATAAATAAGTGAACGTTAATTTTTAATATCCAACCTGTTCTCAGGTTGCTCTGATTATCGCAAGGGAGGTATCCGTGAACAGATGCCGCCCTTTTTTTATGCCCGGTTTTCAGCCTGTTTACCCGTTATTACCTGCCATTCACCGAATGACCACTGAAGGGTACTTCTGTATTTGGTACTTTGATTAAAATTTAATTTATGCAGACAATTTTAGGAGCCAATGGTACTATCGGTTCATTGCTGGCCAGAGAGCTGGCTGTATATACCAACCGGATACGCCTGGTCAGCCGGAACCCGGTTGCCGTGAATCCATCGGATGAACTCTTCCCGGCCGATCTGAATGATCCGGATATAGTGGAGAAAGCAATAGCCGGATCTGAAGTGGTTTACCTGCTGGTTGGCTTTGATTATAAATTGACGGTCTGGCAGGAAAAATGGCCCAGGCTGATGCGTTCGGTCATTGACGCGTGTATCCGGCATCAGGCTAAACTTGTTTTCTTTGATAATGTTTACTTGTATGATGTGGGGGCAATCGGACATATGACAGAAGAGAGTCCCATCAACCCGCCGAGCCAAAAAGGAGCCGTCAGAAGCAGGATTGCCGGTATGCTGATGGAGGAGGTGAAAGCGGGGAAACTGCAGGGCCTGATTGCCCGTTCAGCCGATTTTTACGGACCCCGGAATGAGAAGAGTTTTCTGATTGAAGTCGTGTATAAAAATTTCAGGAAAGGAAAGAAAGCGAACTGGTTCATGAATGCGGATAAAATCCACTCTTTTACCTATACTCCTGATGCGGCAAAAGCCACGGCACTATTGGGGAATACAGCGGATGCATGGAACCAGGTATGGCATCTTCCAACAGATCCGGCCCGGATTACCGGCCGGCAGATGATCTCCCTTTTTGCCCTTGAGATGAAACAGCCGGATAAGGTAATGGTGATGCCCATGTGGTTGTTGCGGGTGCTTGGTTTATTTATGCCACTGATGCGGGAGATGCCCGAAATGATGTACCAGTATGACCGGGATTATTTCTTTGATTCGGCAAAGTTTCAGCAACGGTTCGGTATCCATCCCACCACTTATGAAAATGGGGTAAAAGCAACGATTGAAGCAGGGATATAGCAATACAGTGACCCGCCATCAAAGGCAGATCACTGTATGCTGATTATCCAGTGTACGGATGAACAAATCAGATTACAACGACACTGTTTGTGCCGCCATAAATATTGGGGGACTGGCTGTCTGCTTCAGGATCATTGATCCATTCTTTTTCATTGACCAGGTACTTGAATTCATGTTTAGAATCTTTAGGCAGATTTACATCCGCACTGAAGGTTCCATCTTTTTTACGGCTCATAATAACTGATTCTTCCCAGTTACTGTTGAGCCCCAGAATTTCAATTGTTTCTGCGTTTTCTACCTGAAAAGAAAATTTCACCTTGCAATAATCCTTTGTCTTGTAATAGGTCTTAGTTACCATTTGCCGTTTTTTGGGGTTAAATAATATGCGTAATTCATTGACAAACAGCAATCGGGGAGTTTTCTGGAGGGTGCAAGTATCCGTCTTTAATACCCGAAAGGGCAAAAGGTAACCCGGCTGGATCCGGGCGCTGTTAACAGGTTATCCACGTCAGGAAAACGGGATTATAAAACCAGGAATACAATTTTCCGTTAAATCAGTCGTTTAGAGGATAATCCAATCGAAGAAAAACTAATATCCGTCGTATGAACTACCTGAAATTTAATGATCAGGCATTTATTGCCGAGTCATTCAACATGGACGAAGATTTTACGTTCCAGTCAGCCAGGCTGGCCTTTTTCAAAATTAATTCCTACAAACTTTCACTGATTAACGCCTCTTTCTGTGTCACCCGTGATGAACTGAAGAGCAGCATCAGCAAGAGCCTGCTCAATTATACGAGTCCGGATATGGTGTTGCTGACAACCGGGTTTTTCAACCAGGAATTAGACAATTAGCATAACTCTGCGGGATTGGATACCCTGCGATTTCATATGCCTGCGAACCGGGCATTAAGAAGCTGTCTCTGTAAGAGATGGCTTTTTTTGGTGTTGGTTGTCAGGTGTCGGGTGTCGGGTGTCAGGAAACAGCCCTTTATTGACAGGTGTTCGATGTTCTCTGTTAGGTGTTAGGAAACAGCCCTTATTTAGAAGGTGTTCGTTGTTAGCTGTTGGTTGTCAGGAAACAGCCCCACCTTAGGACTTGTATCATTAACAATAAACAATTCCTCGTTTTAAGAAATCCCCCTTCTCGTTTCTCGCTTCTTGCTTCTCGCTTAAGCTGGTTTTGGCACAGAAAACGAGAACGTACTTCCTTCGCCGGGTTCACTTTCAATGTAGAGTTGTCCGCCGTTTCTTACCAGGAACTCCTTGCAGAGCATCAGTCCCAGTCCGGTACCGGATTCACTCGCTGTACCCTTGGTAGTAAAATAATCATTATTACGGATGCGCATCAGCGCTTCGTGGCTCATGCCCATTCCGCTGTCCTGAACATAGATTTCAAGAAAGGTCGGGTGTTCGTGCACACCGATACAGATCTTTCCTTTTTCCGGGGTGAATTTGATGGCATTGGACAACAGGTTACGCAATACCAGGCTCATCATATCTTTATCACAATAGCCAAATACTTTGGGAGGGGCATCATTCAATAAGATCACTCCTTTGTTGCGGGCCGGGAGCAGCAGGGCCTGGTAAACTTCATTGATGGAATCTTCAATATCCACGATTTCCGGGTTAACGGTATGTGCCTGCATCTGTGCTTTGGCCCATTGCAGCAGGTTTTCCATCAGTCCAACCGCATAGTTCATGTCATTGAGTACTTCCGGAATATTATTTTTCAGATCATCGGCAGATAATTTTTGTTCATGGGCTTCTTTGAACAGGTTCCGGATCGCATACATCGGGGCTTTCAGATCATGCGAAATAATACTGAATAATTTTGTCTTCACTGAATTCAGTTCAGCCAGCTGGGTGGCCTGTTGTTTCAGCAGGGTGGCACTTTCTTCCAGCTTCCGGCTTTGCTTTTGAATCTGGGTGTTCTTGTCTTCAAGTATCGTGTTTTTTGTCAGAATACGTCCCTGATAGATACTGTTTTCTTTTTTGATCAGGAATAATCCATAAAAAATAAATAATAAGGAAAGGCCCTGGTTCATAAGATAAAGACCATTACTGATCTCACGTAATTCATACGGCTGATGACGAATCACCACGGCCAGCAGAAAATAACTGACCATGGAAAAACTAAGCGAAAAAATAATATTGCCCAGGGAATTCAGAAAGAAGACGGCCAGAATTCCGAATAGAATAAAGGAAAGGCTGATGCCCGGATTAAATCCATACAGATATACCACACAGGTAAAGAAAGGATAGAGGATAAAATAGGCTACTAAAGCCATTTCCTGTTTTTTCTGATAATTCAGGAAAAGCACCAATACACTCACCAGGGCTGGCAGACAGGCAACCAGCCAGGCAGAAGCGGGTAATCCCTGACTCATCAGTACACCGGTTACCGGAAAGAGCAGACCGATCAGCAGCTGAAAGAAATTTACCTGGTTAAAAATGCGCAGCTTTCGCTGATCATACTCTTCCATAGCCGAACTAACCCCAAATGACTGTACGAGATTAAAAAGGGTCAGCAGCTGCTTCCGCTGCAGAATAAACCGGCGCTCGTACCGGTTAGCAGATTCTTTCTGCTGGATGAGTGGCTGTGCAGTAATTTCCATTGGTTTTAACTTAAGAATTGGATAAACAAAATAACAGGTAAAGCGAACAATTACCTACAAATCAACGAGAAACTTACCTCCAAATCGTAGATCTACGTGTCCGGCACTGCGGAAAACTGCAAAATCAAAACCGGGTAGAACTAACCATAAATCCTGAAAATAGCGAAAGAGGTCTACGTTTTCGCTCCGACAATTTGTGCTTGCACTTTAAACACGATCCAGGCTGAAGCATAGAATATTAATATTTCCCAGCATTTTACTGGTATGCTGTTATGAACAGATTTTACAGAAACGGAAGTCTATGCCTTTATTACCGGTAATTTTATTTTAAATACACAGGAGGAAAGCGACAATGCCGGAATCGTTGTGACCAGGTGTTCTCGCAACTAACTATTTTTCCAGAAACATGTTTTCCTCCTATAACCACTTCAGAAAACAGTTCTGCTTTTATTAACTTTGCGCAGACTTCAACCAAATGGCAGAACATTCACATCAACTGGCGGCGATCCTGTTTGCCGATATAGTCGGTTATACGGCTATGATGCAGGAAAACGAGGCAGATGCCGTCGAAAAAGTGAACCGTTTCAGGGAATCGGTGGAACTGATCGCCGAGGAACTCAACGGTAAGATTATCCAGTATTACGGAGACGGATCCCTGTTGCTTTTTCAAAGCTCGACAGAGGCGGCGGAATTCGCCAAATTACTCCAGGAAGACCTTTATAATGAACCCAGGATTCCGGCGCGAATCGGAATTCACATGGGGGATGTGCTCGTTCATAGTGGTAATATATTCGGGGATGTTGTCAATATTGCCTCCCGGATCCAGGCCCTGGCACCGGTAGGCGGCGTGTATATCTCGGAAATGGTGTACCGGAATATTGCCAATAAAAAGGAACTGGAAGCCCTTTTCGTCCGGGAGGAAAAGCTCAAGAATGTAAAAGGAGCGGTTCGGATTTACCAATTACTGACTGAAGGTGCAGAAGCTTACGTTCAACCTTCAGGGGTGCATGAAGCGCCTGTTTCCGCCTCAGGGCCCAGTAATATAGCTGTACTTCCCTTTGCAAACCTGAGCAGTGACCCGCAACAGGATTATTTCAGTGACGGACTCACGGAAGATATTATTACCCAACTTTCCAAGATCAGGGCCTATAAGGTCATTTCCCGGACCTCGGTCATGCAGTACAAGCATTCACCTAAAAGTGTAAAAGAAATTGGTAAAGAGCTGGGAGTCACGCTGATACTTGAAGGAAGTGTGCAGCGTCATGGCGATCAGGTCCGGATCACCGCCCAGCTGATCAATGCAGTTACGGACGAGCATATCTGGGCAGATTCATATGACCGACCGATGCTGGACATCTTTTCTATACAACGGGAAGTGGCCCTGGCGATTGCTGCGGTGTTGAACACGAGTCTTTCAAACAAGGAAACACGGGAACTTGATTATATACCAACCACGGACCTGCTGGCATATGATTATTACCTCCGGGGTAAATTGCTGCTGGAAAACAGGAATAAGGCCGATGTACTCCTGGCCCGGGATTACTTTATCCAGGCCGTAAACCGTGACAAAACCTTTGCTATTGCTTATTCCGGATTGGCGGATACCTACCTGTTGTCTTCTTTCCGGGGATATGAAGATCCGGTAATGATGCTCTGGCAGGCCAAAAAGTATATTGATACTGCTGCAAGCCTGGACTCATTTTCGGGCGAAACACAGGCTTCTTTAGGTTACTGGTATTTCCAGAGTTTTGACTGGCATGCAGCGGAAATCACCTATCGTCGTTCCATCAGCCTCAATCCGAATCAGACCAATGTATATCTCTGGCTGGCAATCCTCCTGGAAGCTAAAGGGGAAAATGAGGAAGCCCTCAAGATATTTGAAATGGGAGCAGAAGTGAATCCCATGTGGGATTATTTACAAAAAAACAAGATTCTCCTTCTTGTCAACATGAACAGGAAGGAGGAAGCTTTTGCCTGTATGAAGGGGCTGATCACTAAATCGCATGACAGCAGCGTGAAAAGAAAGCGGTATGAGGAATTATCAAGGCTGCACTGGGCATATAATGAGAAAACCGAAGCAATAGCAGCCGCCCGGAAATCAGGCAACCTGCCTTTGCTTAAATTCTATACCGACGGGGATTATTCCGCCTTGCAGAAAATGGTGGATGATCACTATGAAGGACTCCGCACCCGGAGTGAATATGTATCACAACTATGGATGGGACTGGATTATGCCCATGCCGGTGCCCGGGAAAAAGCCCTGGATTGTTTTAATAATGCGGTAGCCCTCAAAGAAGCCGCCGTTTCACTATTACTGATCCGTGATTTTGAATACCTGAATATTAAATACCTGAGCATGGCCCTGCTTACCCGTAAAGTCAAACAACTGATCAATTTCTGATCAGTCCTGTGGATGAAACACCAGGTGGGCGATAAATACCTTCTCATCTTCCCGGTGAAATTCCCTGATTTTTCCAGAGTAATAATCGATCCGGGAACGGATATCCCTGAATTCATCACTTCGGTGATCGATTGTGGGGCCTTCCCCGTTATAAACAATGCGGATCATCAGGCAAAAATCCCGGTAACTGAGCTCGGTGATGATATAGCTGCTTTTACGGCGGTTCAGTATAAGTCCAATAAAATCCTGGACAATCCGGTACACCGATAACTTGTCCTTATGACTGAGTTCTTCAATCTGTGGTTCGTTGCAATAAAAACTGATATCCGGTGCGCCGTGCTGACGGTAATTACTAATGAGATTCTCAATACTGGGTAAAAGACCGAGCAGCGACAAAGCAGAAGGGTAGAGCTGATTGCTCAGTTTATTCAGTTCCAGGACGGCCTGATGGATGGCGAGTTTCATGTCTTCTGAAAAAGCACCCTGTTCCGGGTTGTCTTTTTTTCCCTGCATCATCAGGTTGACATATACCAGCAGCTGGTTGACATTGTCCCGTAAGATTTCAGAAATCTGCGACCTTTCTTTTTCCTGGATATCAATAATGGCCCGGAGTAATTCTTTTTCATCGGCCAGTCTGGCGTCCGAATTTTTTTTCAGATGTCCTACATCCGCTACATGCGAATAGAAGCCCACCGTTTCCCCTTTGTTGGTATCCGGAATAAAAGTAACCACGGCTGAAATCTCCCCTTTGTCAACCGCCTTTAATGACCGTTCAAATACATGCGGATGTCCGGATAAAGCGGAGCGGATATAATACCGGTTTTCATTGTAAAGATCCTGTCCCACAAAATCGCGGATGCTCATCTTCCCGATTACTGATTCAGATTTTTGATTAAACCATTCCAGCCCGGCATTATTTACAAACCGGCATAATTCATCTTTATCCCAGTAAGCCAGCATGGCCGGATAAGGCTGGAGAGTTCTTCTTTTGGTTGAAGCATTGGCTGATTCTTCGTCATCAGCAGCAAAAGTTCCACTGTCTGACATAGCGCGATTTGTTACCTGTAATTTAGTAAAAAAAGAAGGGTAAACAAAATGTAAAACCCCTGTACCAGGAAAGGTAAAATCCGGGTTCACTAAGCAGATATGACTATTTTTTTACAAAAAATAGTAGGGGTAAATGAAAAATAAGTGTTTTTAACCGGGTAATTGCCGGATCACGGTTTCCCATCCTTCATACTCGCCTTTGCATCGGGTGGCTTCCTTTTTTATCCAACCGGTGATTTTATTGACTGTTGCGAGATCGGCTTTATCGTTCCGGGTAATTTGTAAACGATAAGATCCCTCTTTCCGGTCCGTACTGTCTTTGATAACAATTTTGTATTGCTGACTGATCGCTTTGTAGATAAAACACTCCCGGTCTTTCTCCGTCTTAAAAAACAGGATGTGGTCAATGGGTCTGGGTATAGCGGTTTGATCTCCGGACTTTTCCAATCGCATTACGATTGCCTGATTGTACATAAATAACCGGGTCTCCTCATTGGGATAAAGGAAATGGAGATAAGCATCCCAGGTTCTGTCTTCCTTGATCAGGAAAGCGGCCGTATAACCCGGAAAAAAATCAGTCAGCAGCCGGGTTACAGCACTTTTCAGTCCGGCAGTATCACGGACATAAAAATAATCCTTGCGTTCACATTGGTAGGAGAAAGTGCCGGTCAGCAAACTGCCGGGATGGCGGCCAACTAATGCTACTATAGAGTCTGAAATTCTGTTCAATGTGATAAAAGCAGTGGGGGCCGGTAATCCGTCAGCAGAACAGTTTTTAAATTTCACCCCAGCCGCAAACAAAAAAGGACGGGTACTGTCCGGGGCTTTTTGCTTCAACGACATATTTACCAGGGTACTGCCCGGTCCTTTTTCATACCGCGCCAGGTAAGTATCCCAATCGCCGGACTGTGCAGATCCGTCAGTAATCAGGAATAAGCATAAAACTGCTGCTATTATTTTTTTCATGCCCGGCGAAGTTAACCCGATTGTGCCGGGACACGGGGACGGGTTGATATTTTATGATTTAATTAGAAATCGGTTGTCAGATGCCAGGTGTCAGGTGTCAGGGAACAGCCCGAAAAAAAGTTGTCAGATGCCAGTTGCCAGATGTCAGGAAACAGCCCTTATTTAGAAGGTGTTCGTTGTTAGCTGTTAGGTGTTAGGAAACAGCCCCTCCTATAAGTTATATGTTCAAGGCACGTCAGTCGTACTTCGTACCTCGTACTTCTTACTTTGTATTCATCCATTCCACCAGCGCCTTCTTGATCGCTTCCCCGATCAGCTTTTGTTTTGCAGGATCGGTCAGGATCGCCCGGCTGGCCGCATTATCGCCTATTTCGAGCAATACCCGGTAGGGGGCGGTATTGACCTGTTCATCCAGGCTGAAAAAACTGAGTTTTCCGGTGACGGCACAGCGATAGTCATTCCGGCCGGTCGTACTGTCCAGCAACACCCCCCGGTTTTCCATACCCGAAACCTCACAAATGGCTTTTACCAGGTGAGCTGCCAGTTCCCGATTGTCTGCCTCATACTTATCTCCGTAATGGATATAGCCCCATACGGCATTCCGCCGGGTGCCCCCGTTATTGTGTACAGAAATGAAAACCCGGGGCTTCAACTTATTTGATTCCTGTAATTCATAAGCATAACCGGATATTTTCCCCTCAATAAGAGCCGAAGTATGCTGGATTTTGGTATTGCTGCCAGAGTCGGCATGATGGTATTCCGTTTTTCCCAGGCTCCAGACTTTATATTCTTTCCGTCCGGATTGGGTAGCCATCGCTGCTTCCACTATAGCATTACAGGTTGCTGCTTCACTGAAATCCTTGCCGGTGTCGGTCTGGTGGGAGGGTTGCCAGACTACAACCACCTTAGGACCAGTTAGCCTTTTAGCCGGGTTGCAACCAAAGGGTAGTAAAAGGATCAGCCAAAGCAGGGGGTTCCAGTATTTCATATCGGTTCTTTAGCTAAAAGTAGGACAATTGCCCGCTTTTCTGTCCTGATAAAGGGTTGGTTTATATTGACCTGTTTTGGGCTGGGTCTGATTCCTGTCCATGGGGCCAATCCTTAAAAAATCTTCCCACATTTTCATATCCTTATTGTGAATAACTGCCCCCACAGCGTCCCATATTTTATCTCCCTTTGGCTTAAATTCGCCGCCTGACTTAACCCGAAATTAAAAAGTAAACCGTGAGATTAAAGAGTTTAGAAATCAAGGGCTTTAAGAGCTTTGCCGACAAGACGGTGGTGAATTTTGACGACAATATCACCGGTATCGTCGGACCGAACGGATGTGGTAAATCGAATATCGTGGACAGTATCCGTTGGGTAATCGGTGAACAAAAAATCAGTCAGCTCCGGAGTGAAAATCTGGACAGCCTGGTGTTCAACGGATCAAAGACCCGTAGTGCCAGCGGACTGGCCGAGGTAAGCCTTACATTTGAAAATACCCGCAACCTGTTACCGACTGAATTCAGCACGGTTACGGTTACCCGTAAATTTTATAAAAGCGGGGAGAGCGAATACCGCCTGAATGATGTACAGTGCCGTCTGAAAGATATCCAGAACCTGTTTATGGATACCGGTATCAGCACGGACAGTTATGCCATCATCGCCCTCGACATGGTAGATGACCTGATCAAGGACAAGGATAACAGCCGGCGCAAAATGCTGGAACAAGCGGCTGGTATCTCCATCTACAAAACCCGGAAAAAAGAAGCCCGGCAGAAACTGGAAGCAACCGAATCTGACCTGGCGCGTATTGAAGACCTTCTTTTTGAAATCAACAATCAGCTCAAAGCGCTGGAAAGCCAGGCGAAGAAAGCCGAGAAATACCATGAGATCAAAAAGGATTACCGCGAGATCAGTATTGAGCTGGCCAAGGCATCGCTGGAAGGATTCAATCTTTCGTATAAAGAACTGAATGAACAAAGTGAAGTAGAGACGGACAAGAAACACCGTCTCGAAGCGGAAATTGGTACCCGCGAAGCGGAACTGGAACAGGAGAAGCTGGCATTTGTAGAGCGTGAAAGACAACTACAGTCGATGCAGCACCAGTTCAACGAAATGCTGCAGACTGTCCGCAGTAAAGAAAATGATAAGAACCTTTCTGCCCAACGCCTGGAACACCTGCATGAAAAAGAAGGAAGTCTCGGTGAATTCCTGCAGAAAGCAGAAGGACAACTGAAAGGGATAGAGGAAAGTATTGGCTTTACCGCCCTGCAGGTAACGGATGAGGAAAAAAGTCTGGAAATGCTGAGCGAGCAGCTGACCCAGCTGAATAATGAAGTAAGCGCCAAACGGGAAATCCTGGATGAAAGACGCCGGATGCTGGATAGTCTCCGTAGTGAATACCAGCAGATCCAGCGCAGCCAGTTTGATGCCGAAAAGAAAGTAGCCGTGGCGGATACTTCTGTACAAAACCTGCAACGGGTCATCCACCAGATCGAAGAAGAAAGAGTACAACGGGAAGATCAGCGACTGCACCTGGATGATGAACGCCAGCTGAAAGAAAAGGAACTGGGTATCAAAAAAGTGGACCTGGAACAATTACAACAGCACCAGGAAAATACCAAAGAACAGATTTTACAAACACAGGCTGTATTGGATAGCCTGCGTAATAACCTGGCCGATGAAACCCGGAAACTGGATTCCAAAAAGAATGAACATGACCTGTTGAAGAGCATGATCGACTCCATGGAAGGCTATCCGGATTCCGTTAAATTCCTGCATAATAACAGTAACTGGAATCACAGCGCCCCGATTCTTTCCGATGTGTTGTATGTAAATGAAGAATTCCGCACCGCACTGGAAAATGTACTGGAACCTTACCTGAGTTACTATGTGGTGAATAACCTCCAGGAAGGACTTCAGGCGGTACACCTGCTGGACGAGAATAAAAAAGGAAAGGCCAATTTTTTCCTGCTGGATAAAGTGAATGATGGTGCCAGCGGGATTGCTGCTCACCAACTGGAAGGCGCGATTCCTGCATTGAGTGTGGTGGAAGTGGAAGAGAAATACCGGAAACTGGCCGAACACCTCCTGGGTAATGTATTTATCGCCGACAGTGAAGATGCTTTACAGAACAGCAATGGGTTTGTCGTTATTGAGAAACATGGTAAATATGTAAAAGGGAAATACTCCCTGACCGGCGGCAGCGTAGGTCTGATTGAAGGCAAAAAGATCGGTCGTGCCAAGAACCTGGAGAAACTGCAGGAAGAAATCCTGGCCCAGGATACCGTGGTGGAAAGTCTCCGTGCCACTATCCAGGCCCGTCACAATGAAGTGATCGCATTCAATGAAGATCTCCGTGAATCAGCCATCCGGGAAACAGAGCGGGAAATTCAACAATTAACGAATGCCGTTTTTGCCCTGCATAATAAACTGGAAAATCTGCACAGCAACCAGGTCAGCAGCGAACATCGCCTGGAAGAACTGAACAGCCAGATGCAACAGACCCATACTTCGGTGGCGGGTGTACGGAATGAGTTGGCTGAGTTTAATGAAATGCTGCTCGCCAATTCAGCTAAACTGGCCGAAGCAGATGAAGCGTTTAAAGTAACCGAATCGGATTACAATGAAGCTTCCCGCCAGTACAATGAATTTAACCTGAATGTTACCAAACAACAAAGCAAGATCAGCGGACTGAAACAGGAACTGGAATTCAAAAATAACCAGCTCCATGATCTCCGTCAGCAAATTGAAAGCAATACCAGTCACCTGGCCGATACCCGGCTGAATATTGATCAATCTGCCGGTTTGCTCAAAGAAATTGAAGATGCCTTACTGGAACTCCTGCGTCGCAAAGAAGAAGAGGAGCGGAGTCTGAATGAAGCGGACCAGGCCTATTATAATCTCCGGAACCAGTTGAGTGAAAAGGAAAGTGAGATCCGGCACCAGGTGAAGGAAAAAGAGCAGGTGGAATACCTGTTGGCCGCTATCAAGGATAAACTGAATGAACTGAAACTGCAACTGGCAGGAATGAAGGAACGACTCAATGTGGAGTTCCGCATTAACCTGGAAGATATACTGGGTGAATCCCGGAATGGGGAAGTGCCTGTGGAAGAACTGCAGGAGAAAGCCGACCGGATGAAAAAACGGCTGGAAAACCTGGGTGAAGTAAACCCCACGGCTATTGAGGCATTCACGGAAATGAAGAAACGGTATGACTTTATTGTAGAGCAGAAGACGGACCTGGTCAATGCCAAGGACAGTCTGCTGAAAACAATCGAAGAAGTGGAAGCAACGGCCAATCAGAAATTCCTGGAGACCTTCCATAAAGTACGGGAGAATTTCCAGAAAGTATTCAAAACACTGTTTACCGAGGATGACCAGGCAGACCTGGTACTTGAAAATCCAGAAAACCTGGCAGATAGTGGTATCGATGTGGTAGCCAAACCGAAAGGCAAGCGCCCCTCTTCACTGACCCAGTTGAGCGGGGGAGAACGGACCCTGACAGCTACCGCCCTGCTGTTTGCCATTTACCTGATCAAACCGGCCCCTTTCTGTATCCTGGATGAGGTGGACGCTCCGCTGGATGATGCCAACGTAAGCAAATTCACCAATATGATCCGGCAGTTCAGTGATAATTCCCAGTTCATTATTGTCACCCACAATAAAATGACCATGAGTACCGTGGATGTTATTTACGGAGTTACCATGCAGGAACCGGGGGTAAGTAAACTGGTACCGGTGGATTTCAGGAATCTGAAGACCGCGCAGAATTAGTTAGTAGTTAGTAATAGGTAGTTAGTAGTCTGATGTTGACGTAAAAGGATGAATCAAAGTAATGTGGTGATTAATTGCGATCCATTAGCATGATTGAATGAAGAATCAATATTGAATTTAAAAGAGCCCGTTAAACCGGGCTTTTTTTTTTAAAATAAATTAATTAAAGTAATACAGTCAGTATGAGAACCATTGTCCTGCTTTTTGCCTCGAATGTGTTTATGACTTTTGCCTGGTACTATCATTTAAAGCACCAGGGATGGCCGTTGTGGAAAGCGATTTTGGTAAGCTGGTTTATTGCCTTATTTGAGTATATGCTGATGGTGCCGGCAAATCGGTTTGGTAATACAGATGGGTTTAACCTGTTCCAGTTAAAAATGATTCAGGAAGCGATCACCTTAGTGGTGTTTTGCGGTTTTGCCGTATGGGTGATGAAAGAGCCGTTTCACTGGCGGTATGCGGCCAGCTTTGCTTTATTAATGGGAGCGGTCTTCCTGATGTTCAGTAAGCAGCCGGCTTAATTGTCTGCGGTAAAAGTTTTTTGCTGTTCCCGTTGTTTGGCCCGGCGGTTGAAATCAGATTTTACTTTATGAACAAAGGCACTCATGCAGAAATAAATACCAGCTACCAACAGGAATGCAGCCGCTGCAGCCCAGAAATACCAGAATTTGGTAACTTTTAATTCAATGAGTGCGTAAAAGAGGGTGAAGACAAAAGCAATAAGACTGGCAAAACCGATCAGAATATGCGAAAAGTACTTTTCGGCGTGGGAATTAGAATGTGGACCTGACATACATCGTAATTTTAAGGAATTCAATGGTCTGCAAACTTAATAAAAATAATCTTCTGTTAATCTGTTCCGGACAGTACCGTTTTCTGAACGGAGTACTTATTTTTAGTATTTAAAAGGTTTACCTGTATGAAGAAGATCCTGCTATTCCTGCTTGTTTTGTTTTGCTTGACCGAAATCAATGCCCAGGAAAAACCGGAAGGTTTGTTTATCGGTTCAAAAGCACCCGATTTTAAAGCCAAGGACCAGGACGGTAATGATGTAAGATTAAAGGACCTGCTTAAAAAAGGGAAAGTGGTGCTGGTTTTTTACAGGGGTTACTGGTGTCCGTATTGTAACCGGGAATTATCACGTCTTCAGGACTCACTCTCACAAATACTTGAAAAAGGAGCAACCGTGGTGGCAGTTTCACCTGAAAAGCCGGAGCATATCAAACAGACGGTGGAGAAGACCAAGGCTGCCTATCCGGTGATATATGATGAGGGTATGAAAATTATGAAGGGGTATGATGTGGAGTATGAACTGGAGGAAACCACACTGGCCCGTTACCGGAGCAGTGGACTGGATATCGAAAAAAATAATGGAACCAACGGGAAATTTCTTCCGGTCCCGGCTGTATATATCATAGATAAAGAATCGAATGTAACCTATCGGTTTTTTGATGCGGATTATAAAAAAAGACCCAGCATCGCGGAGATTATCCGGAATTTATAAGTGCTTTTTTTCTGCTACGAGGCATACGGAACGGATCAGTCCCGCAGGGGATTCTGCAGGTTCATGCACGTGGGAAGATCGTATGAAAGCGAGGTTATTCAGGTGGCAGAGTAATTTCCATTCTTCTTCGGTATAAGTCCTGAATCCATATTGGCTGAACGGCATTGCGGCCAGGCTTTCCGGGGTCCGGATAGTGGTATACAACCGGCCACCTGGTTTCAACACCCGGTGAATTTCGACCAGGTGATCCTGCGGCTCCTTCCAGAAATAAGCCACATTAATACAAAAAATGATATCGAAACTGGCATTCTGAAATGGCATTTTATCGCTTTGCCCTTTCACCAATAATAATTTACCCTGCTCCAGGTAATCCTGGTTGATAACTTTTGCTTCCCGGATCATGTCCTCTGAAAAATCGATTCCGGTTATCCGCAGTTCTTCCGCCCGGTTGAATTGTTTATAGAAAAATTTCCCATTCCCAAATCCGATTTCGAGGATGGACTGGTTATTACCGACCAGCATTTCATCAAGTGTAAAATCATACAGGAATTCATTCGCCGTATTCATTCGGCGGGCCACCTCTAATCCGGCTGGTCCTTCCGGTTTGCGAAGCTGACGGGCAAGCCGTTTCCAGCGGAGCTGTTCAAGGAATTTTTTAAACACAGGTTAAGGTTTGCAATGAAATTAGTTCCACGCAATCTTACCGATTTTTCCGTTATTTCCGGCAAAAAAAATAAGGTTTCCGTTCTTTGCTTTCCTGCAAACATGAAACCCTTCCTGGCTGATCCAGGTCCAGTTTTGTCCGCCATCAGTGGTGATATCAATTCCGTTAAGCCCGCAACTGACTGCTTTATCCATCGAAAAATAAGCAACACAACTGCGGTAACCATGGGGAGGAGTAACCGGAGCCTTCCAGGTTATTCCCCGGTCATTACTGTAAAAACAGTTTTTTTCTTTAGCGGCCGCTTTTGTAAAATCGCCCCCTACGACAATCATTTTTCGTCCGCCCTGCATTTTCTTGTTATTCCATACCGCGATGGAATTGGCACCGGTACTTTCCGTTCCCTGGATCAGGGGCAAGCTAACAGGTGGATTGCGGGTAAATAAGCGGGAGCGAAGACCGCCGCTGACAAATACGGCTTCATCGCGGTCCAATACTGCGATATTCGTACCACTGGAAGCAAAACAAGCTTCCCCGCTGTCGGCTTCCGGACGGTTTTTGAGCGGAATTTCCTGCCAGCTCATCCCGCCATCAAAAGTCCGGGCTACAAAAAACTTCCCGTCAACCGGATCGCCGATCACAATCCCGGCTTTATCATTCCAGAATTCCATCGCATCCAGGAACATCCCTTTTGTCTTATTCTCATATACAATTTTCCAGGAATCGCCTCCATTGGTGGTCTTTAAAATATAAGCGGGAGCATCCACACTCATGATGATGGCGGTGTTGGCATCAAAAGCTTCAATATCGCGAAAATCATTTTTCTCAAACCCGTTGACGACTGACCATTTCCAGGTTTGGCCCCCATCCACGGACCGGCCAATGGTACCCTTACTGCCACTGACCCAGATTACCTGATCGCTTACCACACTCAGTCCCCGGATACTTGTAGCCGTTCCGGAAGTGAGCATTTCCAGTTTGGGTTGTTGGGCAAAAGGAAATAACGGGTTTACTAAAAATGTCAGAATTAAAAACCAGCATCTTTTCATGTAGGATTATTTAAGCTGTGCCGTAAGTTCTTCCTGGCTTACCAGGCCTTCTTTACGCCAGGTTTCTTTACCGTTCTTGTAGACGATAAAGACGGGAATCGCTTCGATATTTTTATTTTTCATCAGATCGGTATGAATACCGGCGTCAATTTTAATAAACTCAAATTTCAGGCTGGCATCCTGCTTCAGGGCAGCAAGCACAGGCTCCATTTTTACACAGGGCGGACACCATTCTGCGCCAAAATCAACTAAAACGGTTTTATCTCCCGGGATAGACATGGCAAATTCCTCCGGTGTCATTTGTTTTACATTACTACGGCCTTCCACAGGTTTCCCCGCATTTTTCCAGGCATTGATGCCCCCGGAAAGTTCCACCACTTTTTTAAATCCGTTTTCACGCATCCAGGCAGCAGCAGCAGAACTGCGGCCCCCAGCCAGGCAATAAATATAAACAGGACGGTCTTTGTCCACGTACTTTATCCGTTCAAAAAACTGCTGCTTG
>DAORKK010000042.1:0-22326 GCA_035439525.1 Chitinophagaceae bacterium | reverse complement strand
TGGGTGCCACCTGCCGCACTTCTCCTTTTACGGGTAGTGTTGACTGCTGCACCTGGAAATCCCCGTTTCCCTTATTCATCAGTACCGAACCATAATCGGCATCATAGCGCCCCATCTGGATATTATTCGGGTAAAAATTACCACCCAGTATTACATCCAGCCGGTTATCCCCGTTTAAATCGGCCATACAGGCCCCGCGAAAACTGGTCAGTTGGGCTTCCCAGGGTAAGGCCTTTGTTTTAAATACGCCCTTGCCTTCATTGATCAGTACGGCATTTGAAAAATAATCGGCGGTTAACAGGGTTGCCTGATCAAGCTTTTGTTTGCTAAACATATCTTTTATCCCGGCTTTTGCAAATTCTTCCGCGTACAGGTATTTCTTTTTCAACCCCGGCATTTGCCTTTCGAGTTCCGCTTTATTGGCAAATGGTATCTCCTTTCCCTGCAGGTAATAGGTCAGTACCTGGTCTTTTCGTCCATTGTCATCGAAGTCATTGTAGTAAAGCCGTACAGGCTGCGTTTTGGAAACTGTAAACCGGCTATTGAGTCCCTGGTTACCCGCGATAAAATCGATATCCCCGTCATTATCAATATCAGCCGGCAAGATAAAATTCCACCACCCTTTATCTGCCACGATGTTTTGCCGGGTAAATTGACCTTCTTTATAAAGGAAAGCAACGATCCCCTCCCATTCCAGTGCCAGTACCAGGTCAGTACGGCCATCGTTATTTACATCGGCAATCACTGCATCTTTCACCAATCCTGCAGTTGCCAATTGCGGGGCTATCTTTTCCGTAACATTGAAGAACCTGCCCTTACCATCATTCTGTAGTAAGGCAGAAGCTGGAATGGCACCATATTGCCAGGGAACCGATCTGCCCCCGATAAACAAATCCATATACCCATCCTGATTAAAATCCAGCGGCAGCACAGCGGATGCGGAAATCATCAGTTCCTTCGGCCATGCATCTTCTTTTTTGGAAAGATGACCTTTCCCGTCATTCAGGTATACACGTGAAAGCAGATAGGGTGTCTGCCCGTAGTATTCATTACCGCCACTGGCAACGACCAGATCCGGGTATCCATCTTTGTTTACATCGGTCCAGCAGGCATCTGTATCTTCAAAAGTACTATCGGCGGCCAGGGCTGGTTGTGGCACGCGTGAAAACGTAGCGTTCTTATTTTGTATAAAGACCGCTCCCTGTTCCCATTTCACCGAACCCACAAACAGGTCTTCGAGTCCATCCTGGTTTATATCCGCCACGGCGATGGCTGGTCCTTCACGGGAAACCATAAACGGCATGAGGGGCTCCCGGTCAAATTCATTAAATACATTCTCCCGGTGCATAAACGTCAGTCCGGTTTGCCGGGTAATATCCTCAAATGGCACTTCTGTTGCTGCATAAAAGGAACGCAGCCGCGCATAATCAAAACGGGGAAGCCCCGGCTGGTAGGTTAGCGTCTTTATCTGTGCCGTGTCAATATTAAGCGAAACAGGCTCACAGGTATTATCCGGCCAGATCAGCCAGGCAGCATCCGGTTTTTGATTGCCGAGTGCGACAAACAGGGGCGTCTCCATGGATGATTGAAATCCGCGGGCCTGGAATTTCTCAAAATTAAAAACCTGGTTTCCGGAATAAGCAATCAGCCTGGCACCAACCGCCTGCCGGTTTCCCGCCGGTCCGTTGAGTTGTAATTGCAGCGAGGGATGTTCCCCGTTGTCATTACTGGTATTTCTGTATACGACGGCGGGTTCATCAATATTATTCACCACGATATCCAGGTCCCCGTCGTTGTCTAAGTCCGCATATACCGCCCCGTTAGAAAAGGTCTCCGGATTACTGCCGATCCTGTTTCCTGCATCTTCAAAAGACGCCTGCCCCTTGTTCAGAAAAAACCGGTTCTTCAAACGGATCTCTGGAAATTTATCAATGAGGGCCATATCCTTGTCCTGCATATTGCCGGACCTGATCTTTGCCTGAATTTCATCATTGGAAACATGGTTGACATAATCAATATCATTCAGCCGTTTTGGAATGCCGTTTGAGACAAACAGGTCTTTCCGGCCATCGTTATCAAAATCCATCCACAGGGTGGCCCATGACCAGTCCGTAGCGGATACACCGGCGTACAATCCGATTTCGCTGTATAATCCGTTCCGTCGGCTCAGTTGCAGGTTATTCCGGGCATACTGATGATTATATTGATTCCTGATCTTGATCTGAAAAGTGGCGTATTCATCCTCACCCAGCGAGCGGCGGAGAATATAGGGATCAGAAGGCAGCATATCCGCTGCAATAATATCCGGCCAGCCATCATTGTTGATATCCCCGGCATCCACTCCCATGGAGAACTGGCTGGTATGCATGGTCCGTTCGGTCAGTTCTTCCCGGAATCCTCCTTGCTGATTGTTGATATACAGGTAATCGTTTTCATGAAAATCATTGCCGATATAAATATCCGGCCAGCCATCCAGATTCAGGTCGCTGATAACAATTCCCAATCCATAACCAATCACCGACTGGTGAATGCCGGCGGCGGTGGAAACATCGGAAAATTTTCCGTTATCATTCCTGTATAAAATATCGCGGGACAACGAATCCACAGTGCCTGTAAAATTGCTGCGTGGTGCAAATGTGCTGTTATACCGGAGAGAATGATTTAACAGAAACATATCCAGATCGCCATCCAGGTCATAGTCAAAAAAGGCAGCCTGGGTACTGAAGCCGGAAAAATCAAGTCCGTAAGCCGCTGCTTCATCCTGATAAAGCGGTATCCCTTCTTTATCCAATCCCTTACAGATCAGCAGTTGATTTTTACTTTTCAGTGATTCATATTGTCCCACCCTTGATACATAGATGTCCAGCCAGCCGTCATCATTCACATCGGCCACTGATATGCCGGTTGTCCAGCCTCCGTCATCGGGTATACCGGCCTGAGTAGTTACATCCGTGAACTTCAGTTTTCCCTGGTTCAGGTAAAGTCTGTTCTGCGATTGGTTTGAAGCAAAGAACAGATCAGTCAGTCCATCTTTATTGAAATCTCCGGTGCCCACTCCCGCTCCATTATAGAAATACATATACTTCAACATATTGAAGTCGGGTCTTGCGGTCAATTGATTGCTTACCTGCAGACCGGTGCGGGTGTGATCCAGTGCTTCAAACAAAACCGGGCCAGCCGGCTCTGTATCCTTGCAGGAGAACAGTCCTGTGACCAGTGTACACCATACTATAAGAATATGCGCAGGTTGTCTGAACATGCTTGATCGTTATTTAATGGCCCCGCTGAATGTATAAAAAACAGGCGACTCATCATTCTGTAAAAAAAGGAGACCAGTCCGGCCAGTTATTGGCAGGAGCCGGATATCCCGTACCATACCGCGCAATTCAAGTCCGGATTGCCGGGGGGCCACCCACTCCCACTGACTGCGGCCTTTATTAATTAAGAAATGTCCGTAACTCGCATCCAGTCTTGAAAACTGCGGCTGAAAGTGAAACTGATTTCCACCCAGCACCAGGTCAGGACGTCCATCCTGATTAAAGTCATTACAGACAATTGCGTTTACCGAAGAAAACTGAACCGGAACCGGCAACTGCTGAATGAGAAACCGCCCATCCCCCTCGTTGTAGGCCATACAAGAAGCGCCACTGTTAAATTCATACATCTGTGCTTTTTGCATGACTTCGCCGGGGAAGAGCTGTTGTATTGTTTTATTTCCATACGCTTCGAACTTCAGGTTTTGTTTTTTCAGCACCGGGAGCTGATCTGTAAGGTCTCTTTTGAGAAAGACCGGCATATCTTTCTTATTTACGGTACGGGTAATAATTTTATCGGCTGTACCATTCTCGTCAAAATCGCTGATCCAGAGTCGTACCGGTTGCTCCGGAGTGGGTTTCAGGTAAAAATTTTCTCCGGTATTTCCCAGGACTATATCCATTCGCTTATCGCCATCCAGGTCCGCCACCGCAACCGATTGCCACCAGCCTTTCAGGGAGGAGAGATCCGTTTTCACTTCAGTCAGTTGTTGATTTTGGATCGTATACAACCGGGGTGACATCCATTCACCCACAAGGAGCAGTTCAGCCTGCTGATCACCAGTCAGGTCTGCAAAAACCGCATCGGTAATCATTCCTGCTTTCAAAGGGGAGCCGGCGGTGAAAGCACCTGACCCGTTATTGATCCACAAATAACTGTCAGGCACAATACCATATTGCATCGGCACACTACGGGCCCCGATAAAGAGGTCCTGATCACCGTCTCGATCGACATCATGGGCAACGGCCACCGCAATGTTCATTGTATTGGCCGGAAGTTTAACCGGGCTATTTGCAAAGTTTCCCTTTCCGTCATTCAGGTACAGGCGATGGGCCAGTAAGCGGCTGTCGGGTTGCTGAGCGTTACCCCCGGCCCCTATGAAGAGGTCTTTGTCACCATCGTTATCGGCATCAAAAAATAATACGGCCACCTCTTCAAAGGCTTTATCGGCTTCAAAGGCAGGAGATACTGTTTTCAAAAATGAACCTGTTACCGTCTGCAGATAGAGTTGTCCGGGCTGACCCGCTGCGCCTCCGATATACAGGTCGCATAATCCATCCCCGTTCACATCCGCAGTATCCGCATGCGGCCCTTCACGGGAAAGCATAACCGGAATATTCCGTTCGTTATAAAAGTCAATGAAATCGTCCTCGGTATGTTTATCAAACACCGGAAAGTCCGTTAACGCAAAGAAGGGCTGGCTGGCGACCGATGCAGTCAACGTGTGTTGTGCAGTGGCGGCGGCCTTTATCACATGTACTTTATTTATTTCAGGAAGGATGATACGGGAGGATGAGCCATCGGGCCAGGTGATCAGCATGGAATCCGCGACACCGTTACCGAGCCCGATGATCTGCCGGTAATCGACCGATGACTGGAACCCCCTTGATGGAATGACCTCCCGGCTGAACACCTGTGTTCCCTGGTATACCTGAATTTTACTTCCCACCGCAAAGGTATTGCGGCCCGTATCTTTCAGCAGGATGCCAATATAATGATGCTGATTAATTTCCCGGCTGTTGTTCCGGTATACAAAGGCATCCATATTCATATTGTTTACCACCAGGTCTAGGTCACCATCGTTATCCAGATCGCCATAGGCCGATCCGTTGGAGAAGGAAGGGGTACCGAGGCCTGACTTATTGCCCGGGTCGGCAAAACGGAGATCCCCCTGGTTAAGAAAGAGTTTATTAGGAATCGGGCGGGAAGGCATTTTATTCACGATCTCATCAAACTTATCCTTCTCGCCGGTCATCACCATCCGCTGAATAATATCATTGGCAAAAAAATCAATAAAATCCTGGTCGGTCACATCATGGTAGATGCCGTTACAAACAAAAATATCGGAGCGCCCGTCATTATCCGCATCAAATATCAGTCCGCCCCAGCTCCAGTCTGATGCGGCAACGCCGCTATAAAAACCGGTTTCCATAAACTTCCCGTTGCGGTTGTTTATCTGCAGGGTATTCTGAGTATACTGGTTGTAAAAACCGGATTTTTGCTTCAGCCGGTGAACATCGATATTATCAAATGTGGTGGTGGTCTTCAGCCGGTAATCATCATCCGGGAGCATATCGGTGGTAAAGATGTCGGGATAGCCGTCATTATTCACATCCGCCATATCGGCTCCCATGGAAGAATGACTCACATGCTGCACCCATTGCTCCAGTTCATCTTTAAAGGTTCCGTCACGCTGATTGATATACAGATAATCCCGCTCAAAAAAATCATTGGAAACATATACATCCGGGTAGTGATCTCCATTCAGGTCGCCCACGGTAACACCAAGACCAAAGCTGACCAGGCTGCCGTAGATGCCTGCTTCCTTACTTACATCAGTAAATTTTCCCGCATCATTCCGCAGCAGGTGATCGCCCCCGCCTTTCAGAAAATCAGCAACGGGCCAGTCAGCAGCCCGCAGGTTTCGCTTATTGGCATAATTCAGTGTATTGACCGGGATAAAGCTGTTATTGATAATAAAGCAATCCAGATCCCCATCCGCATCATAATCAAAAAAAGCGGCATGGGTGGTATAGCCACCTTCATTGGTCAGTCCGTATTCTTCCGCTTTATCTGTAAAACTGAGATTCTTATTATTGATGAAAAGCTGGCAACGGGGTTTCGCACCGTTGATATAACCGGCATTACATACAAAAATATCGAGCCAGCCATCCTGATTGATATCTACCATCACCACGCCGGTGCTCCAGTCTTTCTTATTAACAAAGCCTGCTTTTGCTGAAATATCATCAAATTGCCAGTCCCCTTTATTCAGAAACAGTTTATTACTGCCCATATTGGCGGTAAAAAAAACATCGGCGAGCCCGTCATTATTGATATCCCCGATAGCCACACCGCCACCGTTATAAAAGTTACGGTAACTGAAAATATTGAAATCAGGTGAGTTGCTGACCTCGTTGCGAAAACGGATACCCGTATTCTGCTGCAATGAAAAAAGATTTTTCTCATCGCCTGAATCCCCGCATCCGGCTAATAGTGTAAGGCAGACAGAAAGACCACAAATCAATTTTCTCATAATACGATAATCGGCTGATTAAGCACACAGGTCAAATCTAAAGATTTTATGCTGGTAAAACGGCTGAACCCTGCAATTACCCCATAAAAAAAAGCCATTAGAAAATGGCTTTTGTAATTGCTAAAATTGCTAACTGCTTAGCTGAAAATTGTTAATACCCGGGGTTTTGTGTCAGGTTCGGGTTGATGGTAAGCTGTTCGTTCGGAATGGGGTATAATAAACGTTCCACACCGCTGGTTTCAGGCTTCAGTTCTCTCGGAGCCAGGAATTTTCCGAAACGGATCATATCATTTCTTCTCCATCCTTCCCAGTAAAGTTCACGTCCTCTTTCATCATAAACCGCATTCAGGTCTACGGTGCCTAAGGCAGCCACACCGCGGGTGGTATGTGTCCGGATATAGTTTACAATCGCGGCAGCTGTACCTCCGTAAGGACCTACGTTGGTAGCTGTACCACCACGCAGGATCGCTTCTGCTTTCATTAACAGTACATCTGCAAGGCGGAAGATCACCATGTCATTATCGGCCGGGAACTGGTGAGCATAGTCAGGTATATATTTGATCACGCGGATACCGGTTACTTCCAGGTTATTTCCGGTTTCTTTCAGTTTTACTTCGCGGGTAAAGGCCAGGGGATTCCCTTTACGGTCCTGTAATGCCGTACCATTCTGATTAAACTGCTGACCGATCAGGAAACCTGATTTTAATCCGCTCACATCGGTAAGACCTGCATAAGTACCACCTCTTCTTTTATCGGTGGCCTCGAATTTATCATAGAAATCACCGAGCGTGGCAAAACCGTTCCAGCCACTGGGGTTGGTATTGTAATGCAGACCGCACATATAGGAATACATGGCACCATTACCTCCCACACCGGCTCCGTTATCTGCCTTAAGGGTGTAAATCAGTTCTGAACCGATTACGTCATTATTCGGGGCAAAGTTGTCAAAGAAGTTGTTGCCCAGTGAATAGCTGCCTGCCAGAATCTGGTCGGCCAGCGCAATCACCTGGTTCATATCAGCAGGTGCAAATACCGGATTTTCCCTGTTTGCATATACGCCTTTGTTGAGGTAAACCTTCATTAACAGCGCACGGGCAGCATCTTTACTGGCGATACCCAGGCCTCTTCCGGCCGGAAGATTCGGAATCGCGGCATTCAGTTCTGAAATAATAAAATCAGCGGCTTCGGTTCCTTTTTTTACTTCAGGAAGTGTGGTTGTCAGATCACCGGTTGATGTAGGACGGAAAGGCACCTGGTCCCAGCAATCCAATACCGGCCACATGGCAAAAGCGCGCAGGAATTTTGCTTCGGCAGCCTGCTGTGCAGACGGGTTATTATCGAGTACCGTTGTGGCCGCAAACTGTGACTGAGCCAGCTGACGGAAAGTGGCAGTGAGGAAATCATGATCAGCAGTCCATTTGTGATTATGATAAACCCTCCAGATACCGTTATCATCCCAGTCCCCGCCACGTGTCGGGCCTACTGCTTCATCGGATGAATGTTCCTGGGCGGCCCAGATACGGGCCTGATCCATATACAATCCTTCAAATGAACGATAGGTTCCTACAAGCAGGGCCGATACGTTCACGCTTCCGGAGCCTCCGGTATTACCGGAAGTCGTCTCACTTGTCAGCTTTTCATCCAGCTTGGTACAAGCCGTTAATGAAAGAACAGCTGAAGCAACCAATATTACTTTACCGTATTTCATATTAATGTTTTTAAGTTTTAGCAATTAGAGTGAAAAATTGAAATTCAGCTGGATCCTTCTGGCAGTCGGGTAAGGAATATACTCGATACCGTTTGAAGGAATACCACCGATATTTTTGTCTACGTTTACCTCCGGATCGAAGCCGGTGAAGTTGGTGATCACAAACAGGTTCTGACCGGTCAGCGACACCCTGGCTCCTTTCACAAATTTGGCAAACTGGCCCAGATCGTATGACAGCGTCATGTTGGCCATCTTCAGGTAATTTCCTTTTTCCAGGAAACGGGTTGAAGAAGTGATCGGGTTTGACAGGTCTTCCTTTACAGAAGCACTGATCAGTGAGCTGGCCACGTTACGGCTACCCAGGTTGGTGATCGGAACTACGGACTGTGCTGTATTATTATACAGGTAGTGCCCCATGGCTCCGTTCATATTGATCACGAGTCCGAATTTCTTATAGCTCATTTCAGAACTAAGACCCAGCAGTGTTCTCGGGTTGGCATCTTTACCATAGTAGGAAACGTCACCGTCTTCCTGGTAGATACTCTGACCGGTTGTCTTATCGATACCCATGAATTCACGCAGGTAGTACACATTCAGGGGATAACCGGAAGCCAGTTTCTGTACAAATGCACCGGTACTTCCCTGGCCATGGAGTGCGCCTGTATTGTAGGTACCATTTAATCCTTCCAGCATATTCTTCAGGAAAGTGGCATTTACACCCAGGTTCCAGCTGAAATCAGTTTTGCTGACGAGGTTCGTATTCACCGCGATCTCTATACCGTTATTCTTGATAGTTGCAGGAAGATTTCTCCAGATACGTGCAGATGAACCACCCGGTACCGGGAAACTCAGTTCAAACAGCACATCTTCTGTAAGCTTGTTGAAATAATCCACTGAAACATTCACCTTACGATTCAGCAATGCGAAGTCAAGGCCGATATTCGTAGTGGACGATGTTTCCCATTTCAGATCAGGATTACCCACGTTTAACTGGGAAATGGAACCGATTCCTGTTACACCGAAACGGGTCTGAGATGAACCGGCAGGGAATTCCTGGTTACCGGTACGGCCCCAGCCTAAGCGGAGTTTCAGGTTACTGACAAAATCCACCCCCTGCATAAAGGACTCACTGCTGATATTCCAGGCAGCGGCCAGTGAGGGGAAATAACCATATTTATTATTCTCTCCGAATTTAGTAGAACCATCCGCACGTAAAGTGGCGGTAAGCAGGTACTTGTCGCGGAGGTTAAACGATGTTCTTGCAAAATAAGATTGCAGTTCGTTTGTGGGATTTTCAAAATTCCAGATCGCCCGGCTGGCCTGTGTGGCATAGCCCAGCATATTATAATAGGGAATACCAATGTCGATGAAATCCTGTGCAGTCTGGCCATTGTTGGCAAACTCAAACTTGGTATACTCATAACCGGCTACAGCAGAAAGATTCAGTGCATTGCTGAGCTGTTTGTTGAAGTTTAATGTATGGGTGAACTGCTGCGTCCTGAGTTTACCCGCACTTACAGATGCCCATCCCCTGTCTTTAAACGCAGGGATATTGGTTAACTGACGGCCAATCTGCGCTTTACGGGAACCGTTACTTTCATTGAAGCTGTAAAGAAACCGGTATTCCAGTGAATTGCTGAACTTATAATAGGGAGATATACTGGCCAATACGGTTGACGTATTCACCTGGTCATCATACATTTTGAGGAACCAGAGCGGGTTGATAGATGTGGCACCAAACTGGGGTTCAGACCAGAATGTACCATCTGTCTTCATCATCGGATGCGTCGGATTCCATTGCAATGCCTGACCAATCAGGTTACCTTCAAAACCCACATCGGTTGTGATAGGCACCACTGATTCTTTCACCTGTGAAGTCATCAGCGAAACATCCAGACCGAGTTTTTTGCTCTCGAGCAGTTTGAAGTTTCCTTTGAAATCAATTGTATATTTTTTAAGTCCTGACTCTTTAACGATACCTTCCTCATTCAGGGCACTGGCCGCAAAGCGGTATTTGGCATTTTCATTACCACCACTGGCTGCAACGGAAATGTTCTGTGTCATGCCTTTGCGCATGATCTCATCCATTGCGTTCACGCTTCCGCCATAATTCCCGGAAGTAAGTCCGTATTGAGTCAATGCAGCCCTGTATTCATCCCCGGTAAGTACATCCAGTTTCTTCATAATGGAAGAAGTACCGGCTGTATAATTTACATCAATCTGGGGAGCACCTGACTGACCCCGCTTGGTGGTGATGATGATTACCCCGTTTGCACCACGTGAACCATAAATAGCCGTGGCAGACGCATCTTTCAGCACATCCATGCTGGCAATCTCACTTGGATTAATAAAGTTAAGCGGGTTGGATGCGGGACTTGTACCAACACCTCCAACACCCAGTCCGGGACGGGCCGTACCACCATCCAGTGGCACACCATCCACAACAATCAGCGGATTATTTCCGGAACGAACTGAACTGGTACCACGAATACGGATCGTAGCACCACGTAGCACCACCTCCGGGCTGGCCGCTGTTATTTACAATTTGTAAGCCGGCTACCTTACCCTGAATCAGCTGATCAGGTGATGTAACTGTTCCTTTGTTAAAGTCTTTGGCTTTAACAGAAGAAACAGAACCGGTGAGGTCCTTTTTCCTGGTTGTACCATAACCGGTAACCACTACCTCATTCAGGCTGGAACCTGCACTGGCTACAAATGACACGTCAACGGAATTCTTTCCGGAAACGGAAACCGTTTGTGTTTCATAACCAATTGATGTAATGACCAGTTCGGAAACACCAGCACCTACATTAAGGGAAAAGGTTCCATCAGGTTTTGTAGACGTTCCTGTTTTGGAGCCCTTGGGTTGAACGGATGCCCCGGACACCGGGGAACCATCTTTTGAATCAGTCACTTTACCTGTTACGGTTCTGTCCTGGGCAGATACAACCTGCACGGAGACCGCAAATACAAGGCAAAGGATAGCAGAAAGCAGCGTTTTTGCAGACATAAGCAATCGATTTTTTTAAAAATTATAATCGGTGTAATAATCCAAATTTCATATGGCCTGATCCGTCTGTAACACTGGAACTATAAGGGGGGACCGGCTTTTGTTTCAACCTGACTGGCCTGGCAATTCTATCATTCTTTCATTCAGTCAATTTTTCGCCTTGCATTGCTGCGTTGAAAAAAAGAATGTTAAAATTCTCATTCCGGGATAAATTTATAGTTATTTAGATGTATCAAGAACACATTCAACGTGTTTTGGGTCGCGAAAAAAGACCGAAAACATTTCCGCAAATGTTTGCGGTGGAAAAATTACTTTTATATTTCATACGATTGCCTGCTTATGGGAAGTCCTGCCACACTCAAAAAAATTTCAACCCAGTTGAATATCAGTATTTCTACTGTATCACGTGCGTTGAAGAATCATCCGGATATTTCCGAAAACACTAAACGGAAAGTAAAAGAGCTTGCTTTACTGATGGAATATGAACCGAATTCATATGCCGTCAACCTGCGTACCAATAAAAGCCGGGTTTTCGGACTGATCGTCCCGGTTATCTCTAACCTGTTTTATGATTCGTTTATTGCCGCCGTGGAAGAGGAAGCCCGCCGTTGCGGCTATTCTCTCATCATCCTGCAATCCGGCGATGATCCCCTGCAGGAATCGGAAAACCTGAAGCTTTGTAAACTGAACCGGGTGGATGGCGTGTTTGTCTCCCTGGTGGCCGACAGCAACTCCGCCCCTTTATACAACAAATTAAAAGAGTCGGGTACTCCTGTGGTATTCTTTGATAAAGTACCCGATGATGCCGGCTTTGATACCATCTGTATGGCGGATGAGGAAGCCGCTACCATGGCGGCAAATACTATTCTGAAGTATAAAAAGAAAAAAGTACTGGCGTTGTTGGGTAATGCGGATCTCTCGATCACAAAGAAAAGAAAGGATGCCTTTCTGAAAGTCTTCGAAAAGGAAAAAACAGCGCCCACCCTTGATATCCGCCATTGCCTGAACAGTGCGGAAGCCCGCAAAATCACAACTGAAGTATTAAGTAAGAAAAACAGGCCGGATCATATTTTCTGCATGAGCGATGAATTGCTGATCGGGGCCATGAAGAGTATATATCAGACCGACCTGCATATCCCGGATGATTTGTCTGTACTGGCCATTAGTAATGGATTTATCCCGGGTCTTTATAAACCGGAAATCACGTATATCGAAACCAGCGGATTTGAATTGGGCAAATTATCCGTGAAGCGTATGCTGGAAATCATGGAAGGACCCAGTCCTTCCCGGTCGATTATCCTGCCATCACGCCTGGTAACCGGTGGCTCACTGTAGATCAGGCCAGCTGCAATGGCGCCGTTGCTTTAAGGGCTTTGTTGCGGTATTGTTTTTTCAGCATATAAAGTTTACCCGGACGATGCGGCACATCATTTTCCATTTCATCAATATCCACCAGCCAGTCTTTGATGGAGATTTTCTTCCGGAAATTCCGGCGGTCCAGTTCCACACCCAATATGGCTTCATAGAGTTCCTGTAATTCACGCAGGGAAAATTTTTCCGGCAACAGGTTAAAGATAACCGGATGCTCCATCACCTGTTCGCGTAAACGGCCGAGACAGGTATCCAGGATCAGTTTATGATCGAAGGCCAGCTGATTTATTTCATCCACTTTGTGCCAATGCAGTTCATTCAGGTCCAGCTGCAGCTTATGGTTGCTGACATCTATCAGCGAATAATAAGCTACGGTGATTACACGACCTGACGGGTGCCGGTAGATATTACCAAAGGTCTTTACCTGTTCCAGGAACACATCATCCAGTCCGGTTCTTTCCTTTAGCACGCGGTAAGAAGCCGCTTCCAGGTCCTCATCAGGTTTAATAAAATCACCCAGAAGGGAATAGAGTCCGGAAAACTCCTGCATATCCGATTTGATCAACAGGACTTTCAGCTCTTTCTCTTCATAACCGAGTATCACACAGTCGATCGATATACCAATATTGAAATAATCAAGGTGACTGATCTTCTCCGTTTCCGCGGTCTTCAGTTGTTGTAAAGCTTTCTCCGTCATCGCTGCAGCATTTGGTCTGTTATTGAATCGCCAGTTTTAACTGGATGGTTTTTGTTCCGGTCCGGATGGACACAATATAAATTCCTGCCGGCAACATACTTATTTTTTCTCCAATAGCTATCCGGTGCTTTCCTTTTGCCAGCGATTGTGATAAAAGAGTACCCATTTTACGGCCACTGATATCCGCTATTTCTGCCCTTACAAGGCCGGTCTGGGGCATTTCAATTTCCAGTTGTGAAGCAGCCACTCCCGGATTGGGATAGACCTGAGCTGCAAACCGATTACCAGCCGGTGTTACACTGGTATCGGCGGTAACCACCGCATTGGTCAGGTTGCGGTTTACAAAAACATGCAATTCGCCGGGTTGCAGGGTAAAACTCTGTGCGGCTCCGGTGGAAGTAAACGTATTGCCCCCCAGGTAATCATACCAGGTTCCGGCATTGGGGAAAGTAAACGAACCGGTCTGCGCATTCACATCAAAATTGCCGATCACACATAACATTGAAGTATCCGTGGCACTGCGCAGGGTGAGTGTCTTAAATGCACCCGCCAGACTGCGGTTGATGGTAATATTATTGGCCGTAAACACATCCTTGTACCAGGGATGTGCCCGGAGTTTGTTCATACTGCTGAAAATATCATAGAGCCTTTTCCGCCCGGTTACGGTCAGGTAATCCCAACGGATCGGTTTATTGCTCAGGCGGCAATTGGTATTAATGGTACCATCTGTGCAGCGATTGATCGAGAAATCATACCCCTGTTCGCCAAACTGCCATACCATTTTAGGTCCGGGAGCAGCAAGGAAGAATCCGGCACAGAGCTCAATCCGGCGCAGGGCTGTAGCCAGGTCGCGTACATTGTGAGCGCTGTTGCTGTTATTCCCGAAATTCAGGTTCTTGTACATCAGCCGTTCTTCATCATGGCTTTCCATATAACTTACCAGGTGGGGCTTACTCCAGCCGCGGGCATTATAGAGATAGCGTTCAAAGTTGGACGTATTGACCCAACCCATAGAAGCTTCATTAAAATTATACGTGTCATTACCCCATAACATCATCCCGTAATCCGATAATTCAATTTCTTCATTATCCGCGGCAAAATGTTCCAGGATCACGTAACTGCCCGCTGCTTTTAACTGGCAGGTATCATAATAGCGTTTCCAGATCGCCACCCGGTCCGCATGATATTGTGAAATGCAGGATTCATTCGTGGTACTGCCGCCGCACTGGGCATTCTGGGTAAATCCTTTGGAGAGATCGAAGCGGAAGCCATCCACTTTATATTCCTGCAGCCAGTGTTCCACCACGCGACTGGTAAAGTAGCGGGTGGCCAGGCTTTCGTGGTTGAAATCATTGAATACATTGTACGGGTGCGTAGCGGATACATTCAACCAGGGATTATTCGCCGCCGGCTGATTCGTACTGCTGTTCCAGTACAATTTGGCCAACGGATTATCACCGGTGGTATGATTGAGGGCGATATCCATAATCACGGCAATGCCGCGGCGGTGACAACTGTCAATAAATTCTTTCAGCCTGTTTTTCGGACCATAATATTTATCAGGGGCCAGGAAATAAGAAGGATTATAGCCCCAGCTTTCATTACCATCAAATTCATTGATCGGCATCAGCTGGATAGCATTCACCCCCATGGTCTGAAAATAATTCAGGGTGTCGCGAAGTGTTTTCCAGTCATGGGCTTCTATGAAATCACGGAGCAGCATTTCATAGATCACGAGGTTGCGTTTATCCGGACGGGCAAAATTATTCACGGTCCAGGCGTAAGCCGGTGCATTGGTTTGCAGTACGCTTACAATACCCGTTGTTAAACCAGTGGGATAAGCTTTCAGTGAAGGATAAACGGCGGGTGTAATGAAGTTATCATTATTCGGATCCAGTATTTTTTCAGCATAGGGATCCCCAACTTTCAGGCTGCCATCCACCAGGTATTGAAACGCATATTCGGTACCCGCTGTCAGTCCGCTGACCCGCAGCCACCAGTAATTGCCATCCGGGGTTTTGTTCATCACATAGTTATTCTGTTCGGCCCAGTTACTTCCCGGGAACTCTCCGATCACTGATACCCGTGTTTTATTGGGTGCATATAAAACCAATACCACAGAAGTATTGCCTGTTTCATAATTGATACCATCCCGCACACCGGCCGGCAAAGGCGCAATATTGACCGGGGTGGAAACAAAGAAAGAGAAGGATTCTGATTTGGTAGTGGCTCCGTCAATCGCATCCACACGAATGGTCTGGTTGCCACCGGTAGTCAATACCGGGTTTGCGGAAATAGTAGTTACCCCGGAAGCGGTTTGTATTTCCGTTCCATTCAGAAACAATTTCATGGTCGAAGAAATATTTGCAATAGCGGTCAGCTGTATATTATCACCCAGTTGCTTGCTGATCGGTTCGGGTATCCGGGTACTGGTGGGCTGAAAGAAAGGCACGGTAAAGCGGGTGGCCAGGGTATTATCATATACCGGGATGAACATATCACTCGCGTCGGCATTCCGCTGGACCACAGTTCCGGCACCGTTGCGGAACAAAATGGCAATTTTCTGAATCGTTTCACCGGAAGGCACACCCGCAGGTGAATTAAAAAAAGTCCGGGGATTATTGATAGTATAGGTCCATTTGTTATTACCTATATATGTAGCCTGTGCAGTGGTTGGTGTGGTGGCCCAGGTAAACTTGGCGTATTTCCAGTCGGAGGAACTGGTACTGGCACTGGTGATCAGACCAATGTGGACATAGACGTCCGAAGTAGTGCTGTAATTCAGCAATCCCTGGTTACCCTTACTGGCATCCATGGTAATAACGATATTATCATTATCCTTCGAAAAATCGGGGGTCCAGGTAAGTAATTGGGCATTGGTCTTCACCACAAACAATACCAATGCAATTAAAAGAGGGATCGTTCTTTTCATAGCAAGCATTTTTTAGCAATTCAGATTCCCGGACTAATATTGACTACCAGGTTATCCGGATTCGAAGTTAACAAATATGTACTAACGACACATTAATTTTAGGGGTCAATTCTATTTAAACGGCAATTTTTTATATTCCTCAGGGGATTAACTTTACGGGTCAAGACCCCTGACTATGTATTCAGCCGAGCACACAAAAACAACACAACAGCTTACAAATGAATTAATTAGCATGTTAAAAACCGGGCCTGTACCGGCCAGCCGGGTGGAAGACCTGCGGGAAGTGCTGCGTTTTCATGAATACCGGTATTATGTGCTTACCGAGCCCCTGATTGCCGATTTTGAGTATGACCAGTTATACAAAGCCCTTGAAAAAATTGAGCAGGAAGAGCCGGGACTGATAACGGCAGACTCCCCCACTCAGCGGGTGGCCAAAGGACTGACCAAGGATTTCCCCACGGTACAACACCTGGTGCCCATGTTGTCGCTGGACAATTCCTACAATGCAGAAGATCTGCAGGATTTTGACCGGAAAGCACGGGAGCTTACGGGACTGAATGAGATCGAATATTGTGTGGAACCCAAGTTTGACGGGGCAAGTATCTCCCTGATTTTTGAAAATGACTTACTGGTCAGAGGAGCCACCCGGGGTGATGGCGTGGAGGGAGATGAGATCACGAACAATATCCGCCAGATCAAAACCATTCCTTTGTCAGCAGCTTTCTCCAAACATGGCATCCAGCAGGTGGAGATCCGGGGAGAAGTGCTGATCAATAAATCGAATTTTAAAAAATACAATGACCAGCTGATTGCCCTTGGCGAAGACCCCAAGGCCAATCCCCGCAACATGGCTTCCGGTACCTTACGACTGAAAGACGCAGCTGAAGTGGCCAAACGCAACCTCGAAGCTTTTGTATATCACGTCAGTTATTATACCCTGCAAAACAACGTTACGGTACCACCGGCACTAAGTACCCATGCCGGATCCTTAAAGCTGCTCTGGGAATTGGGCTTCCGCAGTCCGGAGCAGGAAAAGAAAGTATTTAAGGGAATCGACGCCGTAATCCGGTATGTGGAAGAGTTTGAGGCCACCCGCGATGACCTGCCGTATGAGATTGATGGCATGGTGATCAAGGTAAATGATTTTGCCCTGCAGGATAAGATGGGCATGACCTCCCACCATCCCCGCTGGGCGATTGCCTTTAAATTCAAAGCCCGCCAGGCCACCAGCAAATTACTGAATGTGGAATTTCAGGTAGGCCGCACCGGGGCGGTTACCCCGGTGGCCAAACTGGAACCGGTAGCTGTGGGCGGGGTAACAGTGAGTAGTATTTCTGTACATAATGAAGAATATATCCGGGAAAAAGACCTGCGGATCGGGGATGCGGTGCTGATCGAACGGGCAGGTGATGTGATCCCCCAGATCGTTAAATCTATGCCCGAATTGCGCAACGGACAGGAACAACCTATACAGTTTCCTAAACAATGTCCCGTTTGTGCCAGCCAATTGTTCAAAGAGGAAGAAGAAGCAGTCTGGCGTTGTACCAATATAGAATGTCCGGCCCAGGTAGTGGAACGGATCATCCATTTTGTCAGCAAGGATGCCATGGATATCCGGGGTTTTGGAGAAGCCAATGTGCGGAAATTTTATGAAATGGGTTTATTATTGGACATTCCTTCGATATATATACTTGATTTTAATAAACTGAAAGGATTGGAGGGTTTTGGTCAGAAATCGATCGATAATCTTCAATCAGCCATAACAAATTCCAAAAAACAACCGCTACATCGCCTGATTTATGCCCTTGGAATACGTTTTGTAGGCGAAACCACGGCAAAGACGCTTGCACAAGCTGTAAGTCATTTGCTTGATTTTAAAGGTTATTCGCTGGAACAGTTACAGGCGCTCGAGGATGTAGGGCCGAAAGTCGGTGGCAGCATTTTCCAGTTTTTTAGCAACCCTGACAATATCACCATGCTCCTTGAACTGGAGCAACTCGGCTTAACCCTGAAAAACGAAAAGAAGGAAATGAGTAGTACGGGCAGTCTGACCGGACAAACCTTTCTCTTTACCGGTACCCTGCCCACCCTGAAACGGAGCCAGGCTGAAGCCATGGCTGAAGAACAGGGCGGACAGATACTGGGTGGTGTAAGCGCAAAGCTGAATTACTTAGTGGTGGGGGAAGATGCGGGCAGTAAACTGGAAAAGGCAAAAAAAATAAATTCGGTCAAGATTATCTCAGAGGATGAATTTTTACAATTGATCGGAAAAAAATAATTATTGTCTTTAAAGCGAATATGGTCTAACTTAGTACTGATTGACTTGCACTATTAACCTGCATATACCGCCGTTAGTGAACAAACCTTTTCCTGGCTAAAAAAAACTTAACACCATGATCAAAAAATTAGCCGGTGAAGTCTGGAAACCTTTGAGTTTCTCCGGATGGAGGCAACTGAGAAATCGTTATGCCGTATCTAGTAAGGGCCGGATTGCCAGCTACAAAGAAGACATAACGGACGGAAAATTATTAAGCGGTTCCTTAACCACTGGCTACCGTACACTCAACCTGCATCGTCCTGACAACAAAGGCACGCTGTACATTCACCGGGAAATCGCGAAACTGATGGTGGACCGTAAATCTGCGGCTCACAAGTATGTCATCCACAAGAACCACAACAAACTGGACAATGATGTCAAGAACCTGAAGTGGGCCAACCTGGAAGAAATGATGGCGCATCAGCAAAACAGTCCGGCGAAAAAAGCCTATAAAATAAAACAGGCCAATAAGACCACTGGTCTTAAACTGACCGCTTCACAGGTGAGTAAGATTAAAGCCACCCTCGCCAGTAAAAAACGCACCCTGAGTATCCGGCAGCTTGCTGCTAAATATGGTGTGAGTGAAATGACGCTTTATAGAATTAAGAGTGGGGAGAATTGGGGAAGAGTTAAGTAGATAGTAGTTAGTAGTCGGTAGTTAGTAGTCAACAGCCCATTGAGCTAGTCGGGAGTTAGGAGTCAGGAGTCAACAGCCGCCTCCTGAGAGTATGTTGCTACGTATAACAGTTCTGGTAAAAAAGAAACTGTTCAAATAATAAGAAGCGAGATCGGAGTACCCTCCCTTCTCGCTTCCTTGTCCTCCGAAGCATTAGCGAAGGAGGATCGCTTCTTTCAGCTATCTTTACCCGAAATTTTTTCTCATGCTCCAGCCTGCAACCCTGAACTTTCTCAAGGCACTTAAGAAGAATAACAATAAGGAATGGTTTGAAAAAAACCGGAAAACGTATGAAGCTGCAAAAGCTGATTATACGGGTTTTGTGCAGAAGGTAATCAACGAATTCGGAAAGAAAAATCCGGCTTACATCAGTATGCTGGCCAAAAACTGTTTATTCCGGATCAACCGGGACGTGCGGTTCTCTAAAGACAAATCACCATACAAAACCAATATGGGTGCGTATTTCAATCCGGGCGGAAAGAAAGCCACTACTGCCGGGTTTTATTTTCACTGCGAACCCGGGCAGGCTTTTATGGGTGGTGGTTTATGGATGCCAATGCCCCCGCAGCTGAGTAAGATCAGGCAGGAGATCGATTATAATTTTGGGGATTTAAAAAAAATACTGGCCAATAAAAAATTCAAGGCTGTTTATGGGGATCTTTCCCGTTCTGCAGAGTACACATTGGTACGATTGCCAAAAGGCTATGAAGCCGATAACCCGGCCGGGGAGTATTTAAAGCTGAAAAGTTTTGTAGCCCTCTCCAGTATGAAAGACACGGACCTTACATCAAAGGACCTCGTAAAAAAAACGGTTGCAGCTTTTGAAGCACTGCAACCGCTGATTCATTTTATCAATCACGCATTAGCCGAGTAAGCCTTTACTGTTTAGATATTCAGCAATCTGTACAGCATTGGTGGCCGCACCTTTGCGCAGGTTATCTGATACCACCCACATATTGAGGGTGTTCGGCTGACTTTCATCTCTTCTGAGTCGACCGACAAATACCTCATCTTTTTCATGGGCATCCATCGGCATGGGATATTGCTGATTGGCGAGATCATCTACCACTACTACACCTGGTGAAGCCGCCAATAAAGCTTTTACTTCTGCCAGATCATAGTCATTGGCAAATTCCACATTCACCGACTCACTGTGTCCGCCCATTACCGGAATACGTACCGTAGTAGCCGTAACGCGAATCGAATCATCCCGCATGATCTTATTGGTTTCTTTCACCATCTTCATTTCTTCCTTGGTGTACCCATTATCCAGGAAGACATCGATCTGGGGAATCACGTTCAGGTCAATCGGATATTTATAGGCCATCGGGTAATCGGTGGTTTCTCCTTTTACTTCTTTTCTTCTTTCTCCATGCAATTGTTCCACTGCTTTCACACCGGTACCGGTTACACTCTGATAGGTGCTTACCACAATCCGCTTTATCCCATATCTTTTATGCAGCGGGTTTAAAGCCACCACCATCTGGATCGTAGAACAGTTGGGGTTTGCAATAATTTTGTCACTGGCGGTCAGGATATCCGCATTGATTTCCGGAACCACCAGGGGCTTGGTGGGATCCATTCTCCAGGCTGAAGAATTATCTACCACCGTGATACCTGCTTCCGCAAATTTTGGCGCCCACTCCAGGGAAGTGCCACCGCCAGCAGAGAAAATCGCAACAGCCGGTTTAGCGGCAATGGCATCGGTCATACTCACAACCTTATACTTCTTTCCTTTAAACTCCACTTCCTTCCCTACTGATTTTTCAGAAGCCACCGGTACCAGTTCGGTCACCGGAAAATTCCGTTCTGCCAATACCTGTAACATTTTGGTGCCCACAAGTCCTGTGGCGCCGACTACTGCAACTTTCATTTTTTTGTCCCCCCATCTTCCGCAAGGCGGAAGTTTTTGTTTTAAAAATTTTGTTGATGCTTCAATGACAACGGATAAAAAAAAGGCCCTCCGTAAGGAAGGCCTGCTAAACTTTTATGTTGGACACACATAACGCTGCAAACCTCCCTCAGGAATGTTTCTTAATGCGTTTTGTATGTTTCGTTGTCATCATTGCGGAGCAAAAATAGTCCCGCAAGCCGTGAATGCCAAATAATGCCAAAAAAAAATCATGAATATGGCGACGGTTACACACGCCGTATCAAAAAAAAACATATTTGCCCTATGAAAAGAACCTTATCCCTCCTGTTAAGCACCTTGCTGCTTACACCTGTTTGTATGTGGTCGCAAGACAGGTATGATCTTGTTATCAGTGAACTCATGCCCGATCCCTCACCAGCAGTCGGATTGCCTGCCAGTGAATGGATTGAACTGAAGAATTGCAGCAGCAGTCCTGTTTCCTTACAAAGCTGGCGTATTGCCGATGCCGGTGGACAAAGCGGTCCGTTGCCTTCTTTTGTTTTGCAACCTGATAGCTTCCTGATCATTTGCTCTTCTTCTGCTTTAGCAGCTATGTCACAATCCGGAACAGCCATTGCAGTGAGTTCTTTCCCTTCGCTGGACAATGAAGGAGAATGGATTGCACTAAAGTCTCCGGATGGCCGGATCATACATAGTGTAAATTATACCAGTGACTGGTATGGCAATGCCCTGAAGAAAGAAGGCGGCTGGTCACTGGAAATGATCGACACCCGGAATCCCTGCAGCGGTAAAAGCAACTGGACTGCCAGTATTCATCCTTCCGGCGGTAGTCCGGGTAAGAAAAACGCCACTGATGCCGGCAACCCGGATACGGAGGTACCCCAACTCCTGCGTTCCTATTTAACAGATAGTGCAACAATCCGGCTGGTATTTGATGAACCGCTGGACAGTACAGCAGCAGCGATAGCCACGCATTATTCCATCAGCCAGGGCATATCTATCAGTCAGGTGAATTGTGTTGCTCCGCTCTTCCAGGAAGTACAACTGAAGCTCAGCAGTCCGCTTTCATACAATACCGTTTTCACCGTAAAAGCGGAAGGCATCCCTGATTGCAACGGAAACCGGCTGACGGTTGCGGAAACAAAAGCGGGCCGGGCACAGGATCCGGTAC
>DAORKK010000041.1:0-22583 GCA_035439525.1 Chitinophagaceae bacterium | reverse complement strand
TTAACCGAAGCGGAGAACCTGCTGCCCAATACCAATTCAGTGTATGCCACCAAGCCGGCAGCTTCTGCCATGCTTTCCCGTGTATACCTGCAGATGGAACGTTTTGCTGACGCAAGAGATGCCGCAAACCGCGGGATTGCCGTAGCAACGGCCAACGGGAAAAGCCTGGTCTCTTCTTATGCGGCTGCATTCAACAACAGTTCCAATGTAGCTGAATACCTCTTCGCTATCCAGTTAAGTGCGCAGGATGGTTCCAATGATATGCACCTGTTCTGGTCCATTCCGGCATATGGTGGTCGTGATGGAGATGTATCCATCCAGGCCAGTCACCTGGCTTTATACAGCAGCGGTGATGATCGTCTTGATTTATTTTACACTGGTGCAGGGGATACCCGCAGCGGCAAATGGCAGCAACAGTATAAAGTCCTGCCCGTTATCCGCCTTGCCGAACTTTACCTAACCCGTGCTGAAGCCAACTTACGTTCCAGCACTTCTATTGGTGATAGTCCGGTAAATGATGTAAACCGGATTCGCACAAGGGCTGGTCTGTCTTCCTTAGGTTCAGTTGTTTTAGCCGATATCCTGGCTGAAAGAAAACTGGAACTGGCGCATGAAGGACATGCGGTACATGACCTGAAGCGGCTTAAATTAAGCGCCGATGGATTTGCCTACAATGCCGACAAAATGGTATTCCCTATTCCCCAGCGGGAAGTGGATGCCTCCCGTGGCACACTGGCACAGAACTCCGGCTACTAATAGCTAATCATCATCTTTATAGAAGAGGCTGTCTTGAAAAAGGCAGCCTTTTTTTTTGGTGAGTGGTGAATGGTGAGTGGTGAGTGGAGAGTGGTGAATGGTGAGTGGTGAGTGGTGAGTGGTGAATGGTGAGAGGTGAGTAGGAAATACTAAGAAACATTATCATTCCTACGAAGGAGGAGTCTCATTCCCTCTCTCAGCCTGCATCTGCCACAAACGAATCTTCCCGGGCTACTCACCACTCACCATTCACTATTCACCATGAAAAAAGGCTGTCGCTTTTCAGCAACAGCCCTTCAAATAAAATTATAGCCCGGTCAATTCATCTTTATCTCTTCATCATGCTTATCGAAAAACTTATATTCGGTAAGATGATAGTTGCTGTCCTGTTCGAGTCTTGTTTTCTGACCAAACTTCCGTTTCCATTTGGCCATCTTGGTATTCCAGGGCCAGCCCTTGGAAAGATAGGAGTATAAGATCGGGTGAACCACCAGTTTGAGGTTGCCGTTTTTATGAGTGATCAGGTAACTGAGGTTCTTTTCGATTTCATCTTCCAGTAACAGGGTAGACGATATTTTTCCGGTGCCATTACAACTGGGGCAGACTTCCTGTGTATTGATGTTCACTTCCGGTTTCATCCTCTGCCGGGTGATCTGCATCAGTCCGAATTTGGAGATCGGTAATACCGCGTGCTTGGCCCGGTCTGTACTCATGAACTCTTCCATTTTCTCCACCAGTTTCCGCTTGTTATCGGGCAGCTTCATATCTATGAAGTCCACCACAATGATTCCACCCAGGTCACGCAGGCGCAACTGGCGGGCAATTTCTTCCGCGGCTTCCAGGTTGGTCTCCATGGCATTTTGTTCCTGGTTATTGCTCACACTTTTATAACCGCTGTTTACGTCGATTACATGAAGGGCTTCTGTATGTTCAATGATCACATACGCACCGCTGTTGAGGTTAACCGTCTTACCAAAGGATGATTTCACCTGTTTGGTGATACCGAAAGAGTCGAAAATGGGCGATCCGTTCTGATAAAAGGAAATGATATCTGCTTTATCCGGCGCGATCCGCTGGATATAGCTTTTGGTGTCCGCAAAAATCGTTTTATCGTTTACCACGATCCGGTTGAAATCTTCATTGAGCAGGTCACGCAGTATACTGGTGGTCTTGGTTTGCTCACTCAGGATCTTGGCCGGAGCCACCGCACCTTTGAGATTGGTTTGGATGGTTTCCCACATTTCCACCAGCGCAGAAAGGTCTTCATGCAGTTCGGCTGTATTCTTTCCCTCTGCGGCAGTCCGTACGATCACCCCAAAGTTTTTGGATTTGATCGCTTCCACAATTTTCTGCAGGCGTTTTCTTTCTTCAGAAGAATGAATCTTCCTTGAAACAGCTACAATATCATTGAAGGGGGTAAGTACCACGAAACGGCCAGGCAGAGAGATTTCACAGCTCAGGCGCGGGCCTTTTGCAGCAATGGGTTCTTTGAGAATCTGAACAAGGATATGCGGTTTACCACCCAGCACTTCATTGATCTTACCGGTCTTTACGATCTCGGGTTCAATCGTGAATTTGCCGAAATCCAGTCCCTGTTCCGATTTGTGATTCATACACATATTCGTGAACTTCAGGAGGGATTTGGCATAGGGACTCAGGTCGGTATAGTGAAGGAAGGCATCTTTTTCAAAACCCACATCCACAAAAGCCGCATTCAGTCCCGGAATCAGTTTTTTGACTTTTCCGAGATATAAGTCGCCCACAGCAAAACGTGCATCCGTTTTTTCGTTATGCAGTTCTACCAGCTTCTTGTCTTCCAGCAAGGCGATTTCAACACCTTGAGGAGCCGCATTGATAATTAGTTCTTTGTTCATTACAGCTTACATAAATGAAACACCTTAGTGCTGTAAACACCAGTTGCCAGGCATCCGTATGGAATGCGGGGTTGTACCTGTAGAAAATTTGCGGGTTAATCTGGGCGGGGTGCAAACGAATACGGCGAAACAACCGGTGAACTGAATAAGAGTAATAAAGTTGATTGGTTTAAAAGTTTAAAAGTTAACGGCGATCAACAGATCTACGGTCCTTTTAAACTTTTAAACCTGTCAACTTACTTATTTCTCTTCTTATGACGGTTCTTTCTCAGTCTTTTTTTACGCTTATGCGTCGCAATTTTATGACGCTTCCTTTTTTTACCACAAGGCATAATCAAATGAATTTAAATACTTGTTTATAATAAGTTTACTTATCCTCTTTTTTCAGGTCTTCAATCCGCTGTTTTACTGCCACTTTTACTTCGGGCATATTGATCAGGTTGAGGCTTTTTTCATACCAGCTGATCGCGTTTTTGAATTCCCTTTTACGTTCATAGAGATCAGCCATCAGCAGAAGGGACTCCCAGTTTCCCGGCTGAAGCTTTAACACCGTCTCTAAACGGCTGATCGCTTTATCAAATTGTCCGGATAACATAGACCCTTTAACCAGGGTCAGCTGTGCATACACGTTGGTGCTGTCTTTCTGTACCACTTCCCTGATTTTGGCGATGCCTTCCATGGGATTGGAAGTGATATTGCCAAAAAGGTAGCAGGCGCCGAGCCCAACTTTTGCGGAATCATTATCCGGGTTAATCTTCAAAGAACGTTCAAACAAATCTTTGGCCTGCAAGGCTTTCCACATCCTCCTGTTGTCCAATTGGTCGTTTTGCAGGTCATCCAAAAATAAGCGGGCTGCAAAGGTCAGGCTTTTTTCCGAATTTTCCAATCTTGCTCCTTCTGCTTCATACCAGGCATAGGGCTCAAAGAAACGGGCAGAGTCTTTCCAGAAATGCGATAACTGGTGATAGACATTGAGTTGCTGACCTTTAACATCTCCCCTTGTAATACTGTTCTCCAGATTATTGATCCAGATCAGTTGATTGGGCTTCAGACTTTTTTTGGCTTGTAATAATAAAGTATCGATGGAAAAAGTGGATGCAGCCGGACCGTGATCATGGCCATCATCTGCAGAATGCTGCTGATTATCAGTGGCTAAAGCGGGCTTGTTTACAGGAGTAATCCGTGCAAACTTAAAAATGACTAAAGTCAGCAATCCTGCTACAGCAAGTGTAATCCATTGAGGTTTCTTCACAAATCAAAAATTTCAGGATGCAAAAATACCTCAAACGCCCTGATATGCGGTTAAATGTGGAAGGATTATTTATGCGGCTTACTCAGCATCTTCACCAGGTCCGGCATCGGGTTTGGGCTCTTTCAGCTTTTTCACTTCTGCGACAAATTCTTTGGCGGGCTTAAATGCAGGGATATAATGCTCAGGAATATGAACAGCTATATTCTTTTTAATATTACGACCGATTTTAGCAGCTCTTTTCTTGGTAATAAAACTGCCAAAGCCACGGATATAAATATTTTCGCCGGCAGCAAGGGTGTCCTTTACTTCTTTAAACATAGTTTCAAGAGTAACAAGCACATCTACCTTGGGTATGCCTGTTTTTTCAGAAATCTGATTTACCAGGTCGGCTTTTCTCATTTTTGATGGGGTTTAATTGGTTTACAAAGACCAATTTAGAACAAAATTAGATGATAGTCAACTAAATAGGAATATTTTTTTTCTTCTAATCCGAAGATTTTTCCCAAAATCCCGGAAATTTAAGCCCCGAAACTAGCGAAAGCCCCTTTTTTTCATGTTTACACCCCCCTCAAGCCTGTCCAAAAAAGCCTTTACCAAGGGATTACTTGAATGGAACCAGGAGCAGAATACCCGGGAAATGCCCTGGAAAGGGGAAAAAGACCCTTACCGGATCTGGATCAGCGAAATTATTCTCCAGCAAACCCGGGTGGATCAGGGTCTTGCTTATTACAACAATTTTATCCGGACATTCCCTACCATTCAGCAACTGGCGAAAGCGCCTGACGAAAAAGTTTTTAAATGCTGGGAAGGACTCGGCTATTATTCAAGGTGCAGGAACCTGCTGGCCACCGCCCGCTTTATTGTAAAGGAAAAGAAAGGAATATTCCCTGATCAATATGAAGAGATACTGGCATTGAAGGGGATCGGTCCCTATACCGCTGCCGCAATCGGCTCTTTTGCTTTTCAGTTACCCTATGCGGTGGTGGATGGAAATGTATTCCGGGTGCTCAGCCGTTATTTTGGCATAGACCTGGCTACGGATACCACGGAGGGTAAAAAAATATTTTCCTCACTGGCACAGGAATTACTTGACACAATGCAACCCGGACCATATAACCAGGCGATCATGGATTTCGGGGCCGTGATTTGTAAACCGGCAGCACCTTTATGCAAGGCCTGTATACTTCGTAAAAAATGTGTGGCACTGCAGCAAAAGCGGGTGGATACACTGCCGGTGAAACAAAAAAAGACGAAGGTCCGCGAACGGTGGTTGAATTATTTTGTGTTGATATATAAGGAAGAAGTCGCCATTCAACAACGTATTGCCAAAGATATCTGGCAGGACCTGTTTGAGTTTCCACTGATTGAAACAGCAAAAGCCGTAACAAAAGAAAAACTCCTGAAATCTGCCCCGCTGAAAAAATGGATGGGGGATGCTGTTATCTTAAAGTCTTCAGCGCCTGTAACTGGACGCCAGTTGCTTTCTCACCAGCTGATCCACGGACAATTTATCCTTCTGTATCCTGATCGGAAACCTGATCCAGGTAGCGGCTGGCAATGGGTGAAAGAGAATAAGTTAGGTGCGTATAGTTTCCCCGGACTGATTAATCAGTATCTAGATACATACTTTAGAAAATAAAATGAAAACGCCTGTTAAAAACAGGAATTGGTCTCCTTTTTTGTTGTTTCCGCTAAAAAAAGGAATTAACTTTAAGACGATTGCAGCCCTTAGATGAATTTCTAACCAAAAGAATACATGTATGAGAGGTGTAAACAGAGTGATGCTGATCGGAAACCTGGGTAAGGATCCGGATGTACAGCATCTCGAGGGCAATATCGCGGTGGCTAAATTTCCCCTGGCCACTACTGAAACCTTTAAAGACCGTACCGGTAAGCTGGTCTCACAAACCGAATGGCATACCGTGGTACTCTGGAGAGGATTGGCCGAACTGGCCCAGAAATACCTGCATAAAAGCAGTCTGGTCTATATTGAAGGCCGGTTGCGTACCCGCAGCTGGGATGACAAAGACGGCAACCGTAAGTTTGCCACCGAAGTGGTCGGCGATAACCTGATCATGCTGGATAAACGATCTGATGGTGGCGCTTCGGGAGAGGGCGGCAGTATGGAAGGAATGAGCGGTCCGGATATGCCCCTGGGTGATCCGGGCGAAAATCTCCCCTTTTAACCATAAACGGTAAATACAATACATTTGCAGAATAACGGCAGGACCCTGGTGCTGCCGTTAGCATAACCGGCAATCCGGTTCCTTTAAATAAAATCCATAGCATTGGAAATTCATCCGGATATTCTTTCAGTTACAGAGCTGCTTTATTTCCTGTTATCGGTAAATATTCAGGGCACCGCTTTTCTCTCCGTGACCCTGCTGATTTTACTGGTAATCACATTTGCAATTTCCGGGTCAGAAGTGGCCCTTTTCTCCCTGAGCAAAAAAGACCTGGATATGCTCAAGACCAAGCAGCATGCTTCCGCCAAACGGATCGTAACCCTCCTGGAAGAACCCAAGGAAGTCTATGCATCCCTGCTGATCGCGGGCACATTTGTCAATATCAGCATTATCGTTCTTTCCAATTTTTTACTAACCGAATTGATTGATTTTTCCTGGCTGGGCTCTTTTCCTGAACTGGTCATCAAAGTGGTGGCAATCGTGATCGTACTGGTATTCCTTGGCCGGATCTTTCCGAAAGTATGGGCCACCCAGAATAACCTGCGTTTTGCCTATGACTGGTCCTTCCTGGTAGAGGGCCTCCATCTTCTCCTGAGAAGACTGAGTAAGTGGATTGTGAAACTGGCCGACGGCATCGGCAAAAAAGCGGGTGCCGACAAATCAGCCACACTGACCATGCAGGAACTGGATGAAGCCATTGATATCAAGACCGATGAAGAAGCCTCCCCGGAAGAAAAGAATATTATGAAGGGGGTGGTGAAATTTGGAAAAATATCCGTCAAGCAAATCATGCGGAGCCGTTTGTATGTAAACGGCATCAGTTACAGCGCTGATTTTCACGAGCTGATCCACCGGGTGGAAGAACTGCATTATTCCCGACTGCCCGTTTATAAAGACAGTCTTGATGAAGTGGTGGGTATCCTGAACACAAAGGACCTGATTCCCTACCTCAACGAAAATGAAAAATTTGACTGGCACCCGCTCATGCGCCAGCCCTATTTTGTACCGGAGCCCAAACTGATCGAGGACCTGCTGAAAGAGTTCCAGCAGAAAAGAACCCATTTCGCCGTGGTGGTCGACGAATTTGGTGGTACGAGTGGTATCGTGACCATGGAAGATATCCTGGAAGAAGTGATCGGGGATATCCGGGATGAGTTTGATGAAGAGGAGAATGACAGCTACAAGCTCGATGACAACAATTATATTTTTGAAGGGAAAATCATGATCCATGATATGTGCCGGATTATGAAGATTCCCATGGACACCTTTGATCATATCAAGGGAGAAAGTGAATCACTGGCCGGTCTGGTGCTGGAACTGGCCGGTGAGCTGCCCACTGTGGACTGGGTGATTCCTTGTGGAGATTTTGAGTTTGCCATCATGCAGGCAGAGAATAACCGTATTCAGTTAGTTAAAGTGACCATTAAACCAAAACAATGATCCGGATAACCCGTAAGCACTTTCCTTGGCTGCTTTGTGCTATTGTGATCCTGTCACTCAGCCTGTTTTCCTGTAACAGCGATTATTCTGTCGGTAAAAAGAAAGGTTATTTCCGGATTTCTTTCCCGGAAAAGAAATACCAGTTATTTGACCAGCCCGGCTATCCCTATACGTTTGAGTACCCGGTGTATGCCAACGTGATCAGGGACACCACTTTTTTTGAAGACAAGGCCGGCGACTGGTGGATTAATATTGATATACCCCGGTTTGAAGGCCGGATCCATGTGAGCTATAAACCCATCAATGCGGAAAACAGTTTCGACTCCCTGGTCAGTGACGGATTCAAAATGGCGTTTAAACAGCACGTGGATGTTTCTACCGGTATCAATGACAGTCTAATGCAGACGCCCAATGGCGTGGAAGGCATTTATTTTTCCCTGGGTGGGAATACCGCCACCGCCAACCAGTTTTTCCTGACCGACTCTGTCCGTCATTTTCTGCGTGGCGCCCTCTATTTCAATGCGGCACCCAATGCCGATTCGCTGGGAATCGTCAACGACTTCCTGAAACAGGACCTGAAGCATCTGATCAACACGCTTCGCTGGAGGCCTGTTGGTGATATGCCTGTTGGTGATAACACCAACAGGTAGCCAGTTGGTGATAACACCAACAGGTAGGGACTGATCGCCGTACGCCAGTTGGTGGTCACAGTGAGAGGTAGTATCTTGTTGGTGTTATCACCAACAAGATATGAGCCCATCACCAACCAGATATACTGCTATGACCCTCATACGCCGCCTCATCCCCGTTATACTCCTTTTGATTGTATCCCTGTCCGCCCGTTCGCAGGAAGCGGCAGCGGTTGATTCGCTCCGCATGGCAATGGCCAAGGCAAGTACCCTTGAACAAAAGTTTCCCCTGATGGAGGAACTCAGCCGGGTGCTGATGAATGTGAACCCTAAACAATCGGATGAGGTGGGTTCGCAATTGATCACACTGGCAGAAGAATCCCGGGATCGTAAATACATGTTCAAGGCCTATCTCTCTAATGGAACCCGATGCAGTTATATGGCGAGTCAGAAAGTGTACTCAGATAAAGCCCTTGGATTTTATAATAAAGCACTGGAGCTGGCCCGGCAAAACCGCCTGAACGAAGAAACGGGTATTGCCCAGCAGCACCTGGCGTTGTTTTACCTGATGATTCCTGATAATGAAAAAGCATTTAGCTATATCACTCAGGCTTCTTCCCTGACTGCCACGCTGCCGAATGATAGTCTGCGGGCAGAATCCTTTAATATTTTCGGCCAGGTATATCAGGCCAAAAACGAAAACATAATGGCCCTGCGCAGTTACCTGAATGGCCTGCGGTTGGCGGAGGAAATAAAGAATCCCGCCCTGGTACGAAACTGTTATATCTATCTCTCCGATTTCTATTCAGACATTGAGGATTATGACAAATCCATTGATTATATGACCCTGGCGTATAAAAAACTGGATCAGATTAACGAAAAAAATGTGCCTTATCAGAAAGTCATTTATACCAATAACCTGGGCAATCTCTTCGCGAAAAAAAAGAATTATGATATCGCCATCAGTTATTTTGAACGGTCGATCCGGATGGCGGACTCCCTGAAATTCTCCACGCTCAAAATACCGGGCTATGTCAGCCTGCTCAACCAGTACCTGCGTATTGATGAGCCACAGAAAGCCCTGAATTACCTGAATTCAAAAGAAGGCGATGAGCTGAAGAAATACCTGACCAATTTCGGGATGGCCCCGGTGATCGATCAGGCTTATGGTGTGGTGTATAGCGGTCTGGGCCGCTTTGATTCAGCCGGTATTTTACTGGAAAAAGCACGTCCGATGTTTGAAAACAGTGGTAATGATTACAATAAAGTGGGTTTTTTGGCCCAACTGGCTTCCTATTACAATAAGTCAGGGAATTACAAAATGGCCATCGAACAATACCTTAAGGTAAAAGAAGTCAGTGAGAAGAATGGATGGTTGGAGAACGTGGAGAAAGCCGCTAAATACCTGGATACGCTTTATCGTAAAACCGGCAATTTACAGGAGTCAGGAAAATACAATGCACTTTATTACCGGTTTAAGGATAGTATTGAAACACTCAGACAGGATAAAGAAATGTCTCAAATGAGGGCGGAAGACGAAAATCTGCGGGATGAAAAAGCACGATTGGAGGCACAGAAAGCAGCGGAAGAGAAAAAAAGACAGCGGAACAATATCCAATACCTGGCGATTGTGATCGGAATCATCAGCCTCTTTGTTTCATTGGTCATCCTGGGTATGTTCAAAGTCTCCGCCGGGGTGATCCGGGCAGTCGGTTTCTTTGTCTTCCTCATGTTCTTCGAGTTCATCTTCCTGATCTTTAAAAAACAGATCTATGCCCAGACCCAGGGGGAACCCTGGAAGGACCTGGCTTTTATGATCGCCCTGGCGGCCATCCTCGTGCCTCTGCACCACTGGCTGGAACATAAAGTATTGCACTACCTGACCTCTCATAACCGGCTGACGGCGGCGGGACATCATATCCGGAAGAAGATATTCGGGAGGGGGGAGGAGTAGTTGGTGATAAGTAGTTGGTGAAAACACCAACTACGAGCAGTGCCAACTACTGGCCTCTTGTTGGTGAAAACACCAACAAGGAGGGAGACCCGGCACCATGCAGGTGTTATCACCTGCATGGTGTACCTTTGTGCCAAAACTATAACGCTTGATAGTAATTGATAATATACTGGTCAGTGAGGATGTGGTGGACAAACGCTTTGTCTGCGATCTGAACAAATGTAAGGGTGGCTGCTGCGAGGAAGGTGATGCCGGAGCCCCGGTGGATGAAGATGAGATGCAGATCATGCGCGAAGTATATGATAAAGTGAAACATCTGCTGCCAGCAGATGCCATAAAAGAGATTGACCGCACCGGACTTTTTGCCAAAGACGACGAATTTGGCTGGGTGACCAATACTATCGGCAGTAACAAAGGCATCTGTGTTTTTGCCTTTCATGATGAACAACGGATCATCAAATGTGCGTTTGAACAGGCCTACCGGGATGGATTGATCAGCTGGAAAAAACCCATCAGTTGTCATTTGTACCCGATCACCGCCAAGAAAGGGAAGAACGGGGATTACGAGCGGGTGAATTATGAACCACGGGAAGTACTGTGCAAACCGGGATGTAATCTTGGGGAAGAATTAAAAGTGCCCGTGTACCAGTTCCTGAAAGAGCCCCTGATCCGCAAATACGGGGAGGATTTTTACAATGCGCTTGACACTATTGCGAAAGGAGAATGGGAGGAAATTGATTTCAAGGAAAAATAAAACAGTCACGTGAAAGAAAAATTTGCTGATTTTATTGCCAAGAGCACCATCAAAGCGGCGGACCGTGACCATCGCCGGAAGATCAATTTCAATATCGGCAAATACAATTCCGTGGTACCGCAGGGCAAAACGCAATTCACCGACCTGCACCTTGCCCGAGAACGGGCCAAGAATATAAAATGGAAAGCCATCTCCACCCTCGATACCCAGCTGGAAGATTTTGAAGCGGCCATTACGAAAAGAGGGGCAAAAGTGATCTGGGCCGAGAATGCGGCCGAGGCTTTGGAAGCGGTGAAAAAGATTTGCGAAGAAAAGAACTGCAAGACCCTGGTGAAGAGTAAAAGTATGGTGACGGAAGAAATTCACCTCAATGAATTTCTGGAAAAGAACGGCATTGAATCCGTGGAAACGGACCTGGGTGAATATATACAGCAACTGGATGGTGAGCCTCCCTATCATATTGTAACACCCGCCATGCACAAAAGCAAGGAGGATGTGGCCAGATTATTCTCACATAAACTCGGCACCGATCCCAAAGCCACCCCGGAGCAACTCACCCTGGTAGCCCGGAAAGTCTTACGCGAAAAATACGTTCAGGCAGAAGTGGGTGTAACAGGTGCCAACTTTATTATTTCAGATATTGGCGGGATTGCTGTTACGGAAAATGAAGGCAACGGAAGACTGAGTTGTTCCATGCCCAAAACACATATTGTGATCGCAGGCATTGAGAAAGTGATTCCTTCCATGCAGGACCTGGCGCTTTTCTGGCCCCTGCTTTCCACTTTTGGTACAGGTCAGCGGGTTACTGTATATAATACAATCATTACCGGTCCGCGTCAACCCAATGAAAAAGATGGTCCGGAAGATATGTATGTGATCCTGCTGGATAATGGCAGAACCAATATCCTGGCCAATGAAAAAATGCGGGAAAGTTTGTACTGTATCCGTTGCGGTGCCTGTCTCAACGCCTGTCCTGTCTATAAGAATATCGGTGGCCATACGTATGGCGCTCCGTACAGCGGACCCATTGGTTCGGTAATCACCCCGCACCTGCAGGGGCTGGATGAATTCAAACACCTGAGTTATGCTTCTTCGCTCTGCGGTAACTGTACTGAAGTATGCGCGGTGAAGATCAACCTGCATGAACTCCTGCTCGAAAACCGCAATGAAGCGGTCGAAGGCGGTCATAATACCTTTACTGAAAAAATTGCCTGGAAAATGTGGAAGCAGGCCATGCTCCGCCGTTCCTGGATGAATATGGCCAATGGCGCTACCAAGAGCTGGGTGGTCAACAGTCTCCTCACAGGCTGGAAAGAAAGCCGGGGTACCCTGGACTTCCCGCAGAAATCCTTTAATCAGCAATGGAAAGAGCGGTTAAAGAAATAATCTTCCCCGGCTGAGATCAACCAGGGAAGATCGCAGGCCTATTTTAATTCCTTCGCTTTATACAAAAGGGTCAATATCTCCTGTAACGCATTCGGGTCCTTATTCAGGGTAATGGAATGTTCCAGGTACCCCACTGCCTGTTTTTTATCTCCTGTCAGCAAATAACCTTCGCCCAGGCTGGATGCCGTATTGGATGATTCCGGATAGAGATAGTAATTGATCCGGAACAGTTGAAGGGCTTCTTCTTTTTTTGCTTGTTTGATCAGCAGGTAACCCAGGCTGTTGAGTTCATGCTCTGTGCTGACCAGGTAACGTACTTGTTCGGCCAGTCCGCGGATACTCGTGTTTTTATGCAACAGACTTCCTTCATTCAGCCATTGCTGCACTAAACCAAAGGACCGGTAATTGGGAGAATAGGGTTGTTTGCTGAAAATACCCAACAGGTCTTTTTCCAGCGAATGAACCGGGAATTCATTGATGCGGTTGATTTCTTTCCCGTTATTATTTACAATAAACACCGGCACCCTGAATACTCCCTGCCCGGCCTCTTCATGACCCGGACTCTGTTTGTACAGCGAATCCCCGGTGCCCACCCCGATGATGGTTACCCTTTCCATTGGAAATGAAATGGCCGTCAGTAGTTTGATAAAACGCGGCAATTCGCGTTTACTGTCGCCGCACCAGCTGCCAAAAAAAATCCGGACACTCCATTTGCCTGACATTTCCTTTTTTAACTGATTTACTGTAGTGCTATCAGGGGTGTATTGTTCATAGGCTGAAGCAAACCAGCTTCCATAGGGATCCGCTTTCAGTTGTTCTATCGTGCAGGGACCATAGATAATTGCGGGTTCATTTGTTTTTAGTTGTCCGGTTGATTGTATGGTTACGTACAGGCACAGGAATGCCCCTATCATTTTTTTCATAAATTAAAATTGATGGTATTAAATAGCAAAGCCGCTCAGCTTTGTCTGTCTTTTGTTTTGCAATAAAATGGGAGGATTACAGACAGGGCGGATGCCAGGGAAGAGGCAGGTTGCCGGACCGGATCCGGTCAATAGACCAAACCTGTTTCATTTTGACGGCCTCAATGAAGGGGGCAGATAGCTGTATTTCTTTATTCAGCTGAATCGTTTCTTCACTGTATGTCTTACTATGTGTATGAACGGGTAGGTCGGTTCGGTTATCAGTCTGGTCGAGACCGGAAGCTTTGGTACAATCACAGGGGGGCGTATCAAGGCTGATGAAAGTGTTCGTCAGTGTGCATTCCAGGAAACGAAGCTGTTTTGCATATTGGGTGAATGCAAATACGAGGAGAAATAATATGGCCGTCTTTTTTCTCAACAGCAGGAGGTTGGTTCGTGTTATGAACAGCTGGGTCAGGAGTACTGTCGAGGTTCGGTTGCATTTGGTTGCATTGTCCTTCCTCTATTTGGAGCGATATAGGTATATTCGTTTGCGCAAGACCTGCACTATGATCGTATTCAGCCCGATTGTCAGTAACCGATTAAAATATATTGTGGAGTTCACGCTGGGTGAACTGACCAGGCAACCTGTAATACTTACTGGTGATGCCGACGCTTTTATCGCCTATGACGGACCGGCTATTAATTATAGTCCGGCAAAACTCCGGGACCTGGAACTGCGGATTACGCCCCATACATTATTATTTGAAACCGGGATTCAACATCAGGAAACCGGAATCAGTCACTGGCATGAGCAACCTGTTTTTTTCCAGGGTGACGGGGATATCCCTTTTGACATTTTCGCCGCCAGTTTCTATCTCCTTAGCCGTTACGAGGAATACCTGCCTTATACAAAGGATCTGTACGGACGTTATCCGCATTCGGAATCACTGGCTTTTAAAAACGGATTCCTGGATAAACCGCTTATTAATTACTGGTTGAAGGATCTTGCCACCTTGCTGAAAGAAAGGTTTACTGACTTTATACCCAAAGAACAGGTATTTACATTCCTTCCCACTTATGATATCGATGAGGCTTATTCCTTTCGTCATAAAGGCTGGTTTCGGAATACAGGTGGTTTTTTACTGGAACTTTTTACTGGAAATATTGGCCGGTCCGGTCAACGGTTGCAGGTGCTGACAGGAAGCCAGCCCGATCCATATGATTCATTTGAACACCTGCACCTGCTGCATGAACGATATCACCTGAAACCACTTTATTTTTTCCTGCTCGCCTCCCGCATTGGACAGTATGATAAGAACACGGATCCAGCGGGGAAAGCCATGCAGGCGCTGATCCGTACGCACGCAGCCATATACCGGACCGGCATCCATCCTTCCTGGCAAAGCGGGGACAACCGTTCTCTTTTAAAAGAGGAAATAGACTTATTGCAGGAAGTCACAGGAAAACCGGTAACGGTTTCCCGGCAACATTTTCTCCGGTTTACCATACCCGGTGGATACCGCAGATTACTGGAAGCGGGCATCCTGGAAGATCATTCCATGGGATACGGAATGGTCAATGGATTCCGGGCCTCTGTGGCAATGCCTTTTTACTGGTATGACCTGGAAAATGAAATAACAACGGACTTAAGACTGTTTCCGTTTTGCTATATGGATGCCAATTCATTTTATGAACTGAAACAATCTCCGGCAGAAGCGTTGGAGGAGATGAGACATTATTATACTACCGTAAAAAATGTAAATGGGTTACTGATCACGCTCTGGCATAATACTTTTCTTGGGTCAGATCCGAGATTTAAAGGCTGGAAGGAAGTCTATGAAAATTTTCTGAAACTGGTGACGAACCGGTAGCACCGGTTTACATACCCTCCGTCTCCGGTTGTTCCGGTGGTGGCACGGCTGCTTTAAACGCTTTATTTACGAGATACACTCCCAGCAAGGTAACCAATCCCCCGATCGTGATATAGATGTTGACTTTTTCATTGAACAGTAACCATCCGAAAAAGACGGCGACCATCGGGTTGATATAGGCGTAAATGGATGCCTGTCCGGTAGGCAGATTCTGGAGAGCATAGAGATAACAGACAAAGGCCGTCAAAGAACCGAAGAGTACCAGGTAGCCAATAGCAGCCCAGGATTCCCAGGGGATACTGGTAAATGGAATATAGGGGATCAAGGACTGCGTGCCTCCTTGTCCGTCGGACACCATGATCTGGCTGCCTGTCTTGGTAAACAGTAATAAAAGTATACCGGAGATCAGCATCTGCAAACCGAGACTGAAATAAGGATTGAAACTGGCTGCCTGTTTTTTAGTATAAATGGTGGCAAAGGCCCAGGTCCAGGTGGCAATCAGCGACAAGATGATACCCAGTCGGAATTCCGGGTTCATAAAATCCATCATGTGATCGAAAAAGATCACACAAACGCCGGCAAAGCCCAGCAATAAGCCAATGATGGCTTTTGTCGGGATCTTTTCGCTGGAACTGAAAAGCCCGATGATCACAATCCATAAAGGGAAGATAGCACCCATGATTGCTCCTAATCCGGCTGAAATATATTTAACTCCCCAGGTACTGAGGCCATTGCTCATGATGAAATTCAGAAAGCACAATACCAGTACCGGTATCCACTCCCGGCCTTTGGGAAGTGGAGCACCTTTGTATAGGAAGAAGGCTACGTATATCAGTCCGGCGATTAATTGCCGGATACCGGCCAGTTGAAGGGCCGGCATATGACGCACGCCTTCCTTGGAAGCGATCCAGGTGGTGCCCCAGAGAAAACAAACCGCGGCGAGGGCAAAGAGCGCCTTTGTGCGGGTTCCTTTTTTGTGAATGGTAAAAGGATTGAATACCGAAAGCTTCTTCAGCGAATCGGCTGAGGATTGAACAATGGTTTTATGGAAGTCAAATATGTTCATCTGGAATTAATCGCCCCCTTTTTTTAAAATAAGATTCGGGTTTATCTCAAAAACGGAGTCATCGAGTTTTTTCCATTCAATCTTTGTGGCCGTAAACGTTTGGGTTAACAGGTCATTGTAATTTTCAACAAACTTAATAGCGATATAGGGATTGGCCGCCAGCACCTCGTTCCAGGCAACCATATCTTTTTGCCATTCCGGGTTTACCGGAAGGGCAGGACAGAAAAAGAAAGTATGCCTGTAATAAGCTGAATCTTTTTTTGCCGGATTGCTGTAGTTATAATTAATAGTGACGCCTTTACAGGTATAATCCAATACTTTTTCAGAGAGGCTGTCACTGATCCTCCATGAAACAAGGTTGGTGTCTGCACCGCTATTGAAAAAAAGCGTATCCGGATTATAATTGATAAAATGGCTATATAAAGTGTTTTCACTCGCTTTGTAAAAGAACTTCATGATCGTATACCCGGCGTCATCCCGGTACTCCCTGACATAAGTGCCCTGTTTATAATAAAAGAACAGTTTATTTCCTGTTCGCAGCCCGATCTCGTTGCCCGAGACCCCTTGCATAAATGACTCGGACTGGATATCATATTCAATAACCCCTTCAAAATACTTTGTCTCCGTTTTTTGAGCAAATACGCTGATAAAGCAACAGGTACAGACAATAAGCAGAAAAGGTTTTATCATATCTAATGTTTAAAATGCCGCAGCCCCGTCATGATCATCGACAGGTTATGCTTGCTGCAATAGTCAATCGAATCATTATCCCGGATGGAACCGCCCGGCTGGATAAAAGCGGTAATTCCGGCTTCATGTCCCAGACGCACACAATCATCGAAGGGGAAGAAGGCATCACTGGACATCACCGCTCCCTGCAGGTCAAAATTGAACTGCTTTGCTTTTTCCAATGCTTGTCGCAATGAATCAATCCGGCTGGTTTGTCCGCAGCCTTTGCCGATGAGTTGTTTATTCTTCACCAGGGCAATGGCATTTGATTTTAAGTGCTTGCAGACAATATTGGCAAACAGGAGATCTGCTTTTTCTTCGGGCGTCTCTTTCCGCTTGGTGGTTTCTGTCCAGTCGGTAAAATTGCCGGTATCAATATCCTGCACCAATACCCCGTTAAGCATGGACTTATACTGCACCTGGCTGGCAGGCTGTGCTTTTAACTGCAACAGGATCCGGTTCTTTTTTGATTTCAGGACTGTCAGTGCATCTTCATTGTAAGCGGGGGCCACCAGTACTTCAAAGAATATTTCATTGATGGCTTCTGCCGTGGCTTTATCAATAGAGCCATTGCAGACCAGCACGCCGCCAAAAGCACTTTCCGGATCGCCGGCCAGGGCTGCATCCCAGCTTTCCTTTACAGTTGGGCGTTGGGCAATACCGCAGACATTGGTATGTTTGATGATGGCAAAAGTGGTATCCGTGAATTCCCGGATCAGCTGCATGGCCGCATCGGTATCTACAATGTTATTATAGGAGAGTTCTTTTCCATTGAGCTGATCAAAGAGCTGACTCAAATCACCATAGAAAACCCCTTTCTGATGCGGGTTCTCTCCGTAACGCATGATCTTCGGTTCCGGAATGGATTCCAGGAAATAAAGATTATCGGTTGTTGTAAAATATTTGGAAATGGCCACATCATAGTGGGCTACGACTTCAAAGGCTTTGGCCGCAAAAGCTTTACGTTGTTCGATCGTTGTATTCCCGTTCTGGGTTTTCAGCAGGTTTTCCAGGGCTGCATAATCTTTCTTAGCCGCAATCACCACCACATCGCGGAAGTTTTTAGCTGCTCCGCGGATCATGGAAGGTCCGCCGATATCAATTTTTTCAATAATGGCTTTTTCCTCGCTGGTATTGGCCACGGTTTCTTCAAAGGGATAAAGATCCACGATTACCAGGTCGATCTCCGGGATATTGTACTGCTTCATCTCGGCCAGGTGGGTATCATCATCTCTTTTACCCAGGATACCGCCGAAAACGGAAGGATGCAGGGTCTTTACACGGCCCCCCAGGATGGAAGGGTAAGTGGTCAGGTCTTCCACAGGCACTACTTTAATCCCCAGTTTTTCGATAAAACTCTGGGTGCCTCCGGTGGAATAGATGGTTATACCCAACCGATCGAGTTCGGCTACAATATTTTCCAGTCCGTCTTTGTAAAAAACAGAAATTAACGCTGATTGAATCTTTTTGTCCATAGTAGATGATAATTGAAGGCAGGCGTTCGAAAGAGGCCGCAAATTAACTTAATTCAGGCTCATCACAAAAGCGCCTTTCTCCCCCGTATCGTAAAAGGGGATTTGCAGTGAATCTGCATCCTTTTTCCACAGACTGGCTTTCCAGGCGGGTACCGACCCGTCGATCACGAGTTGTCGTATATCCAGTGCTTCAGCCAGCCGGTTGAGGTAGAGTTTTGGGTTTCCCGATAAGACCAGCAGATCAATGACGGGCCGGCTGCTGTCTGCCTGTTTTTCAAAATAGATCCCGCTATCCAGGCAGAGTATATTTTTCCCGCCAAACCGGTAATAATATTCATAGTGCAGCAACCCGTTCAGCCGGTCTGTTTCAGTAACCCGGTGCAGGACCCTGGAGGGTTTCAGGTGAAAATTGCGGGATAGCTGGTTTTGCAATAAACTGCTGTCGCCGGTAAACCAAAACTTACGTCGTTGGATAAAGTCGATGGCTTGCAGCCGGGGTACATGGTAAACAATGATTTTTTGTTGCCCGGTGGCTTCCCGGAATGAGATAAACCGCTCTGCTGAAAATAAAAGCAGGAAGAACAAGGATGCGCCAAAGGCTTTTTTAGATTTTTCCATCAGCCAGTAACAGGCGGTTAATAATAAACCGGTCAGCCAGATTGCCTGCGTCGAACTCAGCTGGATACCTTCCCAAACTGAAAACGGAAGTTGTTCCACCCGTTCAATCCATGCATTCATCAGCCGGATACCCGCGGCAATGAGTTTACCTGTGAAACCGGCCAGTACCGGATAAAAAGCGATCAGGCAGAGAAAGATTTCGCCCAGGAGCAGGAGACTGGACAAAGGCACGGCGATAAAATTGCTGAACAGGAAAGAGACCGGAAACTGGTGAAACAGGTAAAGACTTACCGGGAGGGTGAGTATTTGGGCCGCGATGGTCACCGCATTCATCTTCCAGGCATAGTCGAGTAGTTTGTTTTTTACATAAAACCAGTTGTATACCGGTTGATTAAACAGCAGGATACTCAATACAGCGGCATAGGACAACTGGAAGCCGGCGTCCCAGAGCCAGAACGGATTATAACAGAGAAGTATAAACGCAGACACCGCCAGCGAGTTGATGGCCGGTGATTTACGGTTCACTGAATTACCCAGGACCATACAACTGAACATCAGCGCTGAGCGAAGAACGGAAGGTTGTGCCCCGGCCAGGAAGCTGAAGGTCCAGAGTCCGGCTATGACCAGTGCGGCATGTAGCCAGCGTGTCTTTTTTGATTTGTTTAATGGTTTCAGTAAAAGCAGGAGCAACCAATAGATCAGTCCCAGGTGCAGTCCGGATATTGCAATGATATGCACCACCCCTGTATTACTGTAGGACTGTACGATTTCCGGATCGAGGTCCTGTTTATAGCCAATCAACAGGGCTTCGGCGATTCCTGATTCCAGGCGCCCGGGGATATACCGGCGCAGCAGCTGCACCAGGAATTGTCCGGATATGAAGAGTTGTTTCCTGAACCAGTTTTGTTCCTTGCCCGGCAATACTTCAAAATCAACGGGACGAAGGTATACCTGGTGCGTGATTCCCTGGAAAAAGGAGTACTGTTTAAAGTCAAAAGCCCCGGGATTGCCTGCACTTTTTATTTCACGGACCGGTTGACGGATAAGCAGGCGTGAACCGTAGCCAAGCGCCGGGACCGTACTGTCTTTGCTGAAATAAATAAGCAACCTGCCATGGACTGCTTCCGCCTGATTATTATTTATACTGGCCCTGACGGCAGCAATCGCTTTAAATGATTTTGATTTTTCAACCAGGGGTTCTTCCAGTACCAACAACAGTGAGCTGGTATCCTTAAGCTGGTGGCCATACCAATTATTTTGTAACCGGATATCCTGGTTCCGGCATAAGGCTGCTCCAATTGAAAAGAAGAGTATAGCCGTGAAAATTCCGGATAGCATGGAGTGCCGGAAACGGGCCAATACCGGTATGCGGTGGAATATGAGGAGTCCGGTCAGTGAAACCGTAATCAGGATGATCACTAACCATTGGGGCATGGTCAGGTAATACTGGGAAAGGATACCAATAATAAAAGGAATCAGGATTTGCAGGATGGGACTGCGTTTCAGGGGGTTGCTGCCATAGAGAGCCATGGCTCAAATTAATCAGGCTCCTGCTGCCGGACAATACTACTTTACGGGTATACTCAGTTCAGCTGTTTTTGTGCATAGGCGATTTGTCCCAGGTGGTAAATCGTATGCTCAATAAGACCATTGAGCAGGAATTGTACATTGTAATCCCGGTAGTCGACTTTTTCTTCCAGGAAGGCATCGTTTTTTTTCTTAAGCAGGTCACTGATCTTTCCATAGATCAATGTGAATTCCTTTATTCCGTTTTTCCAGCTATGTATCCCGGGCTCAATGCTTCGCCAGTCGAGGGATTCAAATGCGGTCATATCTTTTTCCTGCTTTTTCTCCAGCCGGTCCAGGGTAAACTGAGCCCAGGTAATCATGTGCCAGAGCAAATCGGCCAGGGAGTGTCCGCCGTTTCCTGTCTTCATGAAAACCAGTTCAGGATTGACTTCTTTCAGCAGGGAAAGAGCGGAACGGCCAAACCAGGGTTCGCCGTTTACGGTATTCTCCAGCCGGAGAAGGAGGTCATTGAGTGCTTGTTTCATACGATAAATTTAAACAGCCTCTTTCAGTTCCGCCCTGACTTTTTTCTCTACGTACTGCCTGTAAGAGATCCGCAGCAGCCTGCTCTGCAGCCATCCTTCGAAATTAAAAATGGCAAAAGCCCGTTGCTGAATGGGGTTGTTCCTGTTTTCCTCCAGCAAGAGCAGGGCCTTTTTGAATTCCTGGTTTTTCTTTTTCTGATCGGTCATATAAAAACTACGGTGCAGGCATTGTTTCAGTGCCGTTTCAAAGACCTGCTTTTTTTTACGTTTGTAGAAGAACTGGTAGGTGGCCCGGTATTGGGTATCAAAGAGGCGGGCGTTATTGAGGCAAAAGGTAATGAGCAGGAGCAGTAACTGACCTACGGCATTGTGTTCATCCCGCGAACCTTCCGGGAAAGCCGTTATGGCCCGGCGGGTAAAGAAAAGCGCATCTTCATATTGTTCCAGCGCAAAACAGCCCACGCCCATGGAAAAACTCAAGGTGCTGTTGAGCTCTTCATTCAGCAAGGATTCCCAGTTTTTATATTGCGCTTTCATCACAACCAGCAATTTCTTTACTTCTTCATAGCGGGCGGTTTTATTATAGATTTTATTGAGGGCCAGGTAACGGGTTACTTCAAAATAAGCCCGGTGAGAAGGATCGGTAATCTGTTTATTCAGCGGGTCATTGAAGACCGCTGTGACATAATCGTACTCCCCGTACAGAATACCGGCATAGTTGATCATGTATAAAAGTTCAATGTAAAATTCCCCATGGGTAGCCACGAATTTGTCCTGCTTTTTCCAGTTGGAAAAATGTGTTTTCAGTAACTGCAGGGAACCGGCCATATCATTGAGCAGGTATTGCAGGGTCGCCTTGCTCATCAGGTAATAGTGCCGGTACCAGAACGAATGGGCCTGGCTGGCCATATCGATCCGGTTGACCCGGTCAAGCAACGTATGAATAGTGTCAAGCAGCTGTTTATCCTGACCGAAATGGGTCTTCTTTTTCAGCAGTAAGGTCTCGGTATAAATATCCCGCAACGTAATCAGCTCCGCATATTCAGTATAGGTGATTATATTTTTCTTGAAGATATCCAGTAATTCATCCTGGTCGGAGTGGGATGGACTGAAGATGACCATTTTTTCAAACTCGGTTTTCAGCAGGTTTGACATGGCAAATGCTTCCCCGCTCCGGGCCAGTTCAATCGCTTTTTTCCAGATCGAGAAGGCTTCATCATAAAGTCCTTTTTTCCGGTAGATGCGAATCAGCTGGATACTTGCGTATACATCTTTGCCCGGATCCCGGATTGATTCATATTGTACCAACGCATCTCCCACCTGTTTCTGCAGGTAGTTTTTTTGTGAGGCGATATTTTTCTTGTTCAGGACCGGCCTGAATTTATCCAGCAATACCTTTTCATCATATACTTTCTGTGCAGCAATTGCATCAAACAAGCGGATATAAAGCCGGTCCACGCCAGCACCGGCTTGCGTATAATTGCGTTTAAAATAAAGCCGCTCATTCCGGTTAAGGGATTGAATGAGCTGCCATAAAAAGGAGGAAGGTGCCCGCATGTTTTAAAAAGAGAATTGATTGCGTATAAATGCTTTTATATACCCAATATATGAATTATTTTTTATAAGATAATTAA
>DAORKK010000040.1:0-23403 GCA_035439525.1 Chitinophagaceae bacterium | reverse complement strand
AGCACATAGATTAGTTGGAAAGGAAAATGGTCTGGATGAATTAATTTACGATAATTACGGCCCGATTCTTTTTAGTTGGGGACATAATGAGATTTCTCAGTTAAACGAGTTTATTCAAAACCCCGAAGTCCAACCGGCCAACCAGGATTACAAAATCTATTCAGAAAAAGGAAAGAGAAAGGCTATTGTTAATGACAATGACCCGTGGCTTTTTAAAATATTAATCACAAATTTTCCTTGTCAACCTGAAAATGATGTAGAGCCTGAAGTAATATTTGATAATCAGTATTCGAAGACCGAAAAGGCTTTTAGTAAGGACGAATTAAAGGCTTTGGGAAGATGGGTTCATAAACATAGCGAAACCTTAAAGGATGGATTTGAAAAAGGGTCATTATTCTTTGTACGTCTTGGCCAGGGAAAACAATCACATCTTGAAGAGGAAAACCTTGAAGAGGGAGTAAGATTTTCGCTTGCAATACTTAATAAAATAGCTAAACAGTCATTAAATCACGATGGATTAAAGACTGTCAATTTACGAGGAAAGGAATTAGAACCAGTAGAGCTACAATTTGAATCATTTGTTATCAGCAAATCTGATAATAATGATGAATATAGGCAACTAAGATTTGGTAAATCAGAAAACCTGTCTGATGCTGAATTGTCAAAAGAGCAAGGGGATAGTGATATTGAAATATTACTCGGATTCACAGATTATCAAAAAGGGAAAGAAGCTTTTTACAATGCCCCTAATTTTTATCTTTTCTTCCCCCTTAGTGAGGAAAAACATAGATTAAGATTCATACTTCACTCAAATGCCTTCTATAAATCCAGTTCAAGAACTTATTTGCAGAAGGGAAGTGTTGACCAGGAAGGAATAAATGAGAGGCTATTTAGAATATTTGGGGCTAAGTTAAAAGAAAGGATGTTGAATTGGGCCTCTGGTACTAATACAGAGCGAAAGAATGACTTTTTGAATTTATATGCAAATTTATTGCTCTCTGATGCAAGTGATAATCCTGAAAGAGTCTGGGTAAATGAACCACTCTGGCAACCTATACTTGAATTTTTGGAGTCTCATGTACCGGTGCGTGACACACAAAATAATTCATTCCGGCTCGTAAATCAATCTAAAAGTGTCAGGATAAAAAGCACCGCAATTCCAGTAGATAATGAAAACTGGCTTGAAGGGAAAATTGATTGGTTTGTATGGGATGCTACTGAAAAAGATTTGAGCCTTGAGGGTGAAGTTAAACTGAAAATTGATAGGTTCAATATTGTTGATTTGTTACAGGTTAATGGAATTTCAATAAAATTAAATACTTGGCTTGAACAGAATAACTATTCTAACGCTTCCATAATCATTAAAGAATTAAATAATTTACCTCTTTCTAATATAACTCAACCCGACTCTTTCTGGGAAAATCTCAGACTTCTCAAAATATGGGAGTTTGAAGATGGGTTTTTCTCCATTGAAGAGATTGGTGATGAGAGGGAGTATAGTAATCGGTTAATTCTTTTTGATACCCTTGACGCTATTAAGGAACAACTTCTAAAGGGAGGTTGGAAATTGTCAAAGACATCTCTTTCCGAGTATTCAAATCTCTTTCCATATATACAAAATAAAAGTCAGGCCATTATTAAATATATAAGACGAAATGAAGGATTAATTAATGTCCTTAATTTAAAACTACCTGAAGCTAATTTGTCAAGACTGGAGAAATTAAGTGTAATACGAGTTCTGGCGAAAAAGCTAAGTGATGATAAGGAAGAAAGGATTTCTAAACTTAGGGAAATAAGGCTCTTCAGGAATACATTGGGACAGGTTGCCCCACTTAAATCATTATTAAAATCATCCACGATTAGCTGGCTAAATTCATGGTCAATTCATTCAGAAGATTATGATGATGTGCTTAACGAGTACTTAATTTCACAGCCAGTTGATATTTACCAAAATATTGTTTATCCTTATTGGTCAGAAATAGTAGCTCGTTTAACTCAAGACTCTGCGATTCGTTCGCTCTTTGATTATGCGAAAGGAGTATATAAGGCAAATAGTAAGTTACCTGTTTTATCAGACTTGGAAATTGTAAGGATTGGAAATGTATTTTGCAATCAAACATGCCAGTTTTTCTATTCTTCATTCCTGACTTCTTTTACTGAGGCCGAGTATTCTTTATTAGAGTCTGCTTTTGCAAAATTAGAGACCTTGCCTGTTCCTTATCGAATCTTGTTAGATTATTATGATGAGCCTCCTTTTAAATTGCAGCAAAAAGAATTCGAATATTCTCTAAAGTCTTCAATTCTATTAACATTAGAAGAGGCAAATGCCTTTTTAAAGCTTTGTGCAAAGGAGAGTCCGGAAATATTTAAGGGAATATCTTTTTCTGAGATTTCGCCAACAGAAATTTCGATTTCACCAAAGTTGGATGAAGCTCACTTGGTGTTTTCTGATAACCCTGTAATCAATAATTATATTACAAAGTATCATTCTGACTTATTTATAATTCTGCCTTTGGGGTTAAAGGGCTTTGCTTCATCAATCAATATTCAGGGAACTGCTTTAATAAAGAGACTGTCGTTTGAATGCGATTATTCCAATCCAAATCAGCTTTCGGAATTAATTGAAATTGCCCTTCATTCTGATGTAGATGCGAGAAAAGATTTGGTAAATAGAGTACCCTCTATTGAATTTGATTTACGCTCAGTATTATCAATTGAGTCTGTTTCAGTTCGTTTTATAAAGCTATTATTAAGCATAGGTGAGGATACTTTAGTCATGGACAACCTCAAAACAAAGACCATCATTCACTTCGAAAGTGATGAAATAAAGTTAAAGGAAGTTCATTTATTCGGGAACGATGAGGTGAGTTTTGAAAAAGCCGAAAAAAAATACTTGTTGTCATTGTCATCTATTCTTATTAATGCAGATTCAAAAGCTACAAGAATTGTCGGGAAGCTTACCGAAGCTCTGGCAAATTTAGGCGTATCAGAACGGGCAGTGTTGGATAAATATTTTGGGTTAACCGGGCAAGTTGATAAGTCTATAATTGCAAATCACCTCGCAGTTAATTATTCGGGCAAAGTTTTAGAGAATGCAAATCAATTGGCTTTTATACTTCATTATTCATCCGCAAAGCCAAAGGAGATTTTACCTGAATCATTCAAGATTGAGACCCAGACCGGTGAGCAATTACTTAAAGATATTATTCTCTACATCCCTGAAATTTTCCAATCTTTTATCCCCAGGAGTTTGGTGTTAAGCGATAGGTATAAGGGGCTTCCCATATTACTAATGCAAGATAGCCCCATCTATAAAGGTGTTTCAGGGGTAATCACTTGCATTACTCCATATTTTGAGGGTAACAAGCTTCAAATCCCAGGTGTGTTAAAGATAGAATCAGATGAAAGTCAATTGAAATTCATTGAATTCATTTATTCGAAGTGGAAAGACGCTCAAGAACAATTATCTAACATTTATTTAGGTGACAATAAGAAGTGGAGTGAGTTGGTTGGATTTGAGCCTACATTGTCTATATACGGGAGTGAGATAGTTGAGGATACGGAAAGATTGCCAGGCTTTCTAAGAGATTGGCTTGATACATCTGAGCATGAAGTTAACTCACACAGTAAGTTCGATTTTGCTAAATCACTTGGAGTTTCACTCTCTGGTGCTGATATTATACGAATTCGAAAGTTTCTGTTAGGGCATGAAGAAACTGAACCGGATATTAACTACTCGCTACCAGCCAGGTTAATAAACAACACATTGTCTTTACTCTCTAAGACGAATACAATTTTAGCAATTGAGAGCAATCGGTTAAGGATGATACGTGAGTTATATCATAGGTTACCAGAGGATGTAGAATATTCTTCTATCCACTTACCAGTTGTGTCGCCCAACAAGTCTAATTCCATTGAGTTTGCGATAGTAGAACAAGGATATGTTATTGATTTTAGAACAACTGAGTTTATCAGATTAATGGGGTATGGGTTACAGAATCTTCAAAATGATGCTTCTTTACCTGTTGTATATTCAGAACTACTCAGAACTCCAAAAAAATTGGATAAAACGTTTTCATCCTTAAACTTCTCATATAATCATATTGACACTAAAAGAATTGAAACGAATGCAAGTGAATGGAATAGGGAATTTTACTTTGAATGGAAAAAATACTTCCCAAGTTATGAAATACTAACCTATCCAGGCTTGATACCCAGAATATTGCAACTTAATGGAAAGGAAATATTTGATTATTCTGCAGGGGAGGTCGCACCTTATGAAAATAAAATAATTGTGAATGGTGAGCGTAGAGAGAAAGATATAATAGAGATTTTAGAGGCAGAGAAACTCTTGCCAATTGAAGCTTTAAAAAAATTGAAAGAATTGTTTTTGCTGTACGACGAATCTATTCAGGATTTTTTAAATAGGGTTCAATCAAACGAAAAATTAAAGGCTGAGTGGGAGAAACTTAAAAAGAAAGATAAAGAAGAACAAAAAAAGAAGGAACTCAGGGAGAATGTTGGTAAGTCAGAGAGGTATTCAATGGCCTGGTTTATGAGTTTACTTGAACTTATGGTTATTAGTGGTGGAGGAAAAGATTTGGCAAATCCTGAAGGCGATATAGTATTTAATAAAGTTAATTACAATGAATCAGACTTACGTATAATTTCATTTGGAGACCCATCAAAAACAATTCCAGCGAGTATTGAGCTTTTTACTGATTTCAAGGCAATATTTACATACTTGGATGAAAATCAATCCCAGCGGAGTAAGGAGATATTTATTAAAGGGCTTAGTAAAAAGGGGCATGAGGTTTTAGCTATACCTACAAATCCAGCGGAACTAAACTCTATTAATTTATCAGGTATTCTATTTGTTGAACTAAGGTTTATACGTATTCTTGATTTAATCAATAAACTTACCAGGGCTTTCCAGCAACTGGGCTTTGATGATTCGTATAACTTAAAGAAACAACTTACTGACAATATCAAATTTATATTTGGTCCTCCAGGAACAGGTAAAACAACCCATATTGCCAATTTAATTATTGAGAAGATTAGAGCTAATTCATCTAAAAACATATTGATACTCACTCCAACCAATAAGGCGGCAGATGTTTTGGTAAAGAGAATACTGGAGCAATGTTCTGAAAATGATTTTCCTGATGCGTGGCTTGTAAGGTATGGTGCATCTACAGATATTGACCTACTGGATAGAGAGTTGGTTTATGATAGTAATACATTGAAATTTAATTTATATTCTCAATGTGTTATTGTTACCACAATTCACAGATTCCCATACGAGAAAATTATTACTGGTGAGACTGAACTCGGCGAAGAAAGGAATGGGTTAAACGAGATTTCATGGGATACAATCATTTTTGATGAAGCCTCAATGATAATGCTGCCTGCAATTGTTTACCCTTTATATAAAAGGAAGTATAAGAGATACGACGAGCAAGATGAAACAGAATTTATAATAGGCGGTGACCCCTTACAAATTCCACCTATTTTCAACTTACCAGATGAGGAATTGCCGGACGGGCAAGAGGATGTAAAAGAAGAAAATATTTATAAAATGATTGGGCTGAAGTCGTTTAGGAGGGAAGAACAATTGGCAATGGAAAGATTTGGCGACAAAATAGAGAACCTAACTACCCAATATCGGAGCATTGAACCTATTGGAACTTTGTTCAGTAAGTTTCAATATAATAATTCCCTGAAGCACGGAAGAAACGAGGGAAAGGGTGGCACTCCCTATCCGAGACCATTGCCGGATTATTTTAAGAACCTCGGTTTTAAGCCCATTACTGTAATTCGCTATCCAGTAAATAAGCATGACACAATTTATGACCCTCAAAAGCTAAACAGTAGCCCTTTTCAATTATATTGTTCATTCTTGGTTAATGAGTTGGTTTTAAAACTGCGAGAAAATGCTTCCGAAAAATGGGATTTGGGAGTGATAGCACCTTATAGGTCTCAAGCTACATTGCTTAATAAGCTAATAGATAATCATAAGGACAAATCTAAAATCAGCGTCATGACTGATACTGTTCATGGCTTTCAAGGTGACCAGTGTGATATGGTATTTGCTGTTTTTAATCCCAGTTCAGCAAGAAGTCAATTTAGTTACTTTCTAAAGAAGGAATTTATAATCAATGTCGCCATTAGTCGTGCAAAGGATTATCTATTTATTTTATTGCCAGATGACGACACAGAGGGGATTGACCGTCTTGATTTGATTCACGAGAATTATCCTGGTAGTTTATTGAGAATTATTAAGTCATTACCGAAAGAAGTGGTAGCCTATATGAATTCAAATGACTTGGAAAGAAAAATCATGGGCAAGGCCGACTATTTCCAAAAGAACAGTTTTACAAATGTTCACCAAAATGTTAACATCTATAGTGAATTAATAAAGGATTACATCGTTAAGGTAAGCGGTAATGCTTTGGATATACATATAAAGCAACAATGATTTGTTAGCTTTTTTGTAAGGCCTTTATAGAGCCATTGAAAATTCTCATAGTTTCTCGTGATAAAATCAGAATTTCAAATTTAAAATATCATCAAATTCTGTGATAAAAATTCACTTTCCGGAATTTTGTCATCAATTCTCGTTATAATTTCTGTCCGGGATTTTTTATATGTGCAAGAAAGTGAACGTGGACAAAACGCATCAATTTCGACCTTTTTAGGAGATAAAGGAAAAAAACAGACCTTTTTTGAAATCACCCCCTAATTTTACCTTTTTTTGAAATTTAGCGAATTTTGAAGCACCCCGAAACCCTTTCCAGTTAAGCGTTTCAGAGGATGACTTCATTTTTGCCCTTTACTTTTGTTAGGGTTAAAAGCAGACCCCCAAATTTGAGTTATGTATAGCGTTTTACTACGGATTTCCAGCTTATGTGCGAACTCACCAGACCACCCTTAACACCTCAGCCGGGGCGAAATGTAACCCGCTTGTACCCCCCGGTGTTACCAGCCAATCTTTTTTCAAAAGTCAAAAATGGAATCCTGATTTGATTAAATTTTGATAGCCGATTTTTGGGCTTCAGAATGGTTGTAATGAGGTTTTGGGCAGGGGTTATAAGAGTTGTAGTCAAGAAAGATTCCCCATTTTGCTGGGAATATAGAATTGTTATCTTAGCTTAATAAGGATAACAAACTGAGAATTGATTCTTCCTTTCTTTATCTCTTCTTGTCCAGAAATCTCACTAAATTGTTGCTAATTTGTTGCCCAATTCGCTGAAACCCTTATCTGTCAAGGGTTTTCAATTTCTGTATCGGAAAGTAAGTAAGTATTCAGCAAACCCTAACGGTTAACCCCTATTGTTCAATCAGTATTATAGAATTAATTTCAAGGGGAATTCCCTGAACACAACAGGATAGAAATTCTCCACCAATTCATGACTGTTGATAAACACCCTTATAGTATTCTGGCTATTGAAGATAATCCCGGGGATTTTGTGCTTGTTACCGAATTTCTGGAAGAACGGATTTCTTCCTGTACCATTTATCACGCGCCTGATTTTAAAACAGCCACCGGATTGCTGACGTCGAAGGCACAGTCGCTGGATGTGATCCTCCTTGACCTGACCCTGCCGGATAAAAGCGGCACCGAATTAGTAATGGAAATTCTGGCCATGGCCGGGAACCTGCCGGTGATCGTACTGACCGGAAACGCCGATATCGATTTCAGTATCCGTTCAATCGGTTTCGGGGTGTCCGATTACCTGGTAAAGGATGATCTTACTTCAGATGTCCTGTACAAAAGCATTATCTACTCCATCGAACGAAAGAAAATATACAAACAACTGAAAGAGTCGGAAGAACGGTTCAGCACCCTGTTCCACCAAAGTCCGCAACCAATGTATGTGTATGATCCGGCTACTACAAAAATGGTGCAGGTCAACAAAGCAGCCACTGTTTTCTTCGGCTATACAGAAGACGAAATGCAGGGAATGAGTGTACTTGATCTGGTCTATACCGATGATGTAGCCATGGCAAAGCACATGGCAGAAGAAGTACTGATGGACACGTCCAACTCACATGCAGAATTATTACGCTTCCGTAAGAAGTCAGGAGAAATGGTATATGTGGAGCTCTACGGCACCAGTATTAACCTGGAGGGAAAATACCTGCGCTCTGTTATTGCGATCGATATTACCGAGAAACTTCTTTTTGAAAAGAAAATGACACGGGCGATTATAAAAACACAGGAAGATGAACGGTATGAAATAGGTAGTGAACTCCACGATAACGTATGCCAGATACTGGCCTCTTCCCAGATGTATATGAGTATGCTGGAACCTGAATTGCAGCAGGAAACGGTCAGTCTGCTCGAGCAGGCCAAAGGGAATACGGGGCTGGCGATCCGGGAAATCAGAAACCTTTCTCATCGGCTGGCACCCGCTTTTTTTGATGAATCCAGCCTGGAAGAATCAATGGAACGGCTGATTAATGATTTCTCTATCGGGGACGAAATGCAGATTGATTGTGTAGTCAGCGAACAGGTACTTGCCCTGGATCTGGGCCATGATCTGCAGTTAAATCTTTACCGGATCTTACAGGAACAACTCCGGAATATTCAGAAATACGCCCAGGCTTCCAAAGTGGATATATGTGTGGATCTGGAGAACGGGAAACTGAATTTGCAGATCACAGACAATGGGATAGGGTTTGACTTATCCCGTGTTAAAAAAGGAATTGGAATCGCTAATATGAAAAGAAGGGCTGAATTATTTGGCGGTAAGACCGTTATTTTTTCTGAACCGGGAAAGGGGTGCCAGGTACTGGTTACCATTCCTCTGAATAAGCAATCTTCTTAAGCACTGTCGATTGCCCGTCCCGGTCTTTCCGGGTATAGCTATTGCCAATCCGTGTCATGATCATTTTGGCTGCTGATGCCGGTTAGACTATAATCCGGGAATATTGATTAGGTTGCCAGGTGTGGATGACTGCAAGGCATGATAAGTCCGGAAACAGAATAGCAGCAAGCAATTATTACAAAAGGATCGTAAGAACAAAATGGCCACCAGGAATACAACACGAAATGCTGGGTTAACCAGGAAAAAGAAACCTGCCGGTCTGCCTTCCGTTCTGTTATCGATCGGATCCGAACATAAAAGTTTTCCTTTCCTGAAACAACTCCTGACTCCGCTCCTTGAAAACAGTGATGCTGCTTTGTTGATCACGAACCCGCTGCCGGAAGCGGTTACTCTTCGCTTAACTGAATGGCTTAAACTTTTTAAATTCAACGTACGGACTGCTAAAGACAAAACAAAGACCAGTGCCCGTACACTTTATTTAACGCCCCGTGGCGTTCGTTCTTTTATTTTGGATGATGTGATCCGGTTGGAAGAACTGAATACACCAAAGGAGGCGAAACAAAAGCAGGACCGGCTGGATGCTGTTCTGTATGACCTGAATGAGCGCATCAAAGAGCAAGCCTGTCTTTATGGGATTACCAAACTGGCTGCCACCGCACCGGGACTGGATGAATTATTACATGGCGCGGTCAAACTGATCCCGAAGGGTTGGCAATATCCGTCACATACCTGTTGTTCCATAATTTATAACAAAGCGGAATTCAGATCGGCCGGTTTCAGGAAAACCCGCTGGAATCAGTTGATTGAACGGGATGTACAAGCCGGGGGAAAGCTCGTTATTACGGTTTATTACAAAAAGAAGATGCCGGATGCGGATGAAGGCCCCTTTCTGAAGTACGAGCGGTCCCTGCTGAATAGCATTGCTGATAGCCTGATCCTTTATATCAGTCAGCTGCTTGTTAAGAGTCGTTCCCGGCAAAGCGAATCCATGTTGAAGGAAGCGCAGGAACTGGCCTTGCTGGGTAACTGGAGTTATGACCTGCTTCAGAAAAAGAGCTATTGGTCCGATTCAGTATATGATATTTTCGGGGTATCCCGTCAACAGATCCGGCAGTCTTTTGGGGCTTTCTTCAATCAGGTTTCAAAAGAAGACCGGAAAAGAGTGGAGACAACTATGCGAAAAGCCCGCAGGGAAGGGGGCGACTTTAGCCTGGACTATTGTATTCTTACTTCGGCCGGAGAGAAAAAGTATATTGAAGAGTTTGGTTACAGTGAAAAGGATAAGCAAGGCCGGGTGATTCGTCTTTTCGGGACGGTACAGGATATTTCTCAACGAATGAAGGCAGAGCAGAAATTATCCGATTCAGAATACAAGTACCGCAGTCTCTTTGAAGCAAGTCCGGTACCCAGTTACATTTTTGATCTACATACACACCGGATACTGGATGTGAACAAACGGATGACAGAGCAATATGGGTATACCCGGGATGAATTACTTTCAATGACTATTCTGGATATTCGTCCAAAGGAACAAATACCCCGGTTACATGAGCAGCTTGAAAAAGCAAACCGGGTGAAAGGGGTTATTCATTTTGGAGTAATGACCCATCAGAATAAAGACGGGAGCCTGAAGCAGGTGGACATTTCCGGAGAACAGATCCGTATCGGGGACAGCGACTGTATGCTGGTTCTGGCACATGATATCTCAGAAAAAATGATGCAACAGGAGATGGATCACCTGGAACGGAATATTATAGAGAAATCGCTTAAAAGTAAAACGGCTATCGATATTATTTTAAAGGATTATCTGACCGGACTCGAAGAACTTATAACCGGATTAAGTGCCTCGATCCTACGTGTAAGTGAAGGAAAGGTGTATAACTGGGCATCCCCTTCGTTGCCTTTATTTTATGCAGAGGCATTGAATGGATTGGCGATTGGTCCGGAAGAAGGATCCTGTGGTACAGCAGCGTATACCGGAAAACAGATAATTGTATCTGATATCAGGAAAAGTAATTTATGGAAGAAATACAAAAAACTGGCCCTGTCAGCCGGATTAAGGGCGTCGTGGTCGACTCCTGTTTTTAATCCGGAAGGAAAGGTTGTAGCCACTTTTGCAAATTATTATAAGGAGATAAGAATGCCTTCTCCGTTTGAGCTTGAAATTTTTAACCGGGCTGCAGTGCTTATATCTATTCTGATTGAATCATATGAACAGGATCAACGACTTCAGCGCAGTCATGAGCGTTTTGGCTTTGTTACAAAAGCTACTTCGGAAGCAATCTGGGACTGGAATTTAGTTACTGATAAAGTCTTTTGCGGAGATGGATTTAACACCATTCTTGGCGTAATACTGAAAGAGCAGGAATGGCGCCTGAGTGTTTGGCTCGAATACATACACCCGGATGACCGTATGTTGATTACGCAAAAAGTGGAATCCGTATTGCAAGGGAAGGAGAATCGCTGGGAGCTTGAATACCGTATTATCCTAAAAAAGAGGCAGCTGGTCTATGTGTCTGACCGTGCTTATATTATACGGAATAATCAGGGCCGGCCCATACGTATTATCGGAGCGATCCGGGATATTACAGTAAAAAGGGCGGAAGAACAACAGTTGCGCCTGCTCGAAAGTGTGGTGACGAATACCAGCGATGCAGTGGTGATTACCCGGGCAGATTTGAATACGGATCAGGGACCTGAAATCATTTATGTAAATGATGCATTTTCCCGAATGACCGGTTATTCACCGGCAGAAGTGATAGGAAAAACGCCGGCTCTGTTACAAGGCCCTAAGTCGGATTGGGCGGAAATGAACCGGCTATCACTTGCATTAAAAAGAGGAGAACCCTGTTCGGTCAATATTATTAATTATACTAAATCAGGAAAGGAATACCGGGTGGAAATGATGGTAAAACCCGTGTTTGATGCAAATCACCGGATTACACATTTTTTTGCGATTCAACGGGACATTACCACACAATTCAAACTGCAACAACAACGACGCTTCATGGAAATGGTAAGTAGCACCTTCAAAAAGATTGAAGGCCTGGTTATCTCCCTTGATAGTGTATTGAAGAAACTGGTGGAGTTTGGCGATTTTACAGCGGCCGAAACATGGCTGTTGACAGCCGACAAACAACACCTTAGCCTGGTAGCCAGTTTTGCATCTACTAAAGCGTCAAAGGATTACTACGCAGAGAACAAAGCATTGAATACGCTCACTCCTGATGGTGGATTACTGAAAGAGGTCTGGGCACGCCGTGAATTGGTGATCGTGGATGACTTTGACAAACATGCGAGTCTGCGTCGCCGGGCAGGGGTTCAGAAAGCAGGGTTTAAATCAGCGTTAGCCATTCCATTGATGAACCGTGGAGAACTGATCGGGGTGCTGGCTGTACTGACTGATAAGCCGTCGGCTCATTTGTCGGAGTTTGAACAATTGTTCAGGGGACTCGAAGCAGATCTGGGGTCTGAGATCAAACGTAAACAACTCGAAAATGAACTGAGTTTAATTTTTAATACGGCGCCTGATATTATTGCCGTTGTCGGATTTGATGGTTATTTCAAACGAATCAATCCTGCTGCTTATGATATACTGGGTTATTCGATAGAAGAATTATTGAGTCGTCCATATAATGAATTTATTCACCAGGATTATATATCTGCCACCAATTCAATCACGGCAACTTTCCCTTCAATCTCCGGTTCGAATTATTTTGAGAATTGCTATATCACCAAATCCGGGAAGTCAGTTTGGTTGGGCTGGACCTATCAGCAAATACCAGGGGAGGATCTGGTATATACCGTGGCAAAGGATATCACCAGGCAGAAAGAATTGCAGCGATTACTGCATGATGCCACCAGTCTGGCCCGTATTGGCGCCTGGGAAATGGAACTTCCTGCCATGCAGATCATCTGGTCAGATGTAACGCGTGAGATTCATGAAGTGGAACCCGGTTACCAGCCGGTGCTGAAGGAAATTTACCAGTTCTATCAGGATTCAGATAAGTCCCGGCTCGAAGAAAGCGTGTTAAAAGCGATCGGGGAGGGCATTCCCTATGACCTCGAACTCCTGCATGTTACAGCCAAAGGAAATCAACGTTGGGTACGTGTTATCGGTACACCTGAAATGGCCAATGGCAAATGTTTAAGGATCTATGGCAGCTTCCAGGATATTCATGCCCGGAAACTGGCCGAAATTGAATTACAGCAACGGACCCGTTATTTATCCGCCATTGCTACAGTGGCGCAGATCTTCCTGAGTAATGAAAACTGGTTTGATGGAATTAAGAATTCCTTTGATCTGGCGAGGTATACGATCATGGCCGATCAGATTTTTTATAAGGAAATTTATACGGATAAAGAAACGGGTCAGTCCATGTACCGCCAACGGATCGGTTGGCTGAAAGGGAAGGATATGCCAGCGATTGATCCGGTGGAAACGGAGGTCTTGCCCATTGATTCATTCCCGGAAGTAAAAGAAGTTTTATTGTCGGATCAGCCTTATATGGCAGTGCTTAGCGAATTACCGGATAACCTCCTCAGACAGGTGTTAGTTCATTCAGGAATTAAATCTGTTTTATTTCTCCCGGTGTTTGCCGGATCTGTACTTGAAGGGGTGGTGGGCGTGGAGGAATGTTACCATGAAAGACGATGGGCTGAGGGTGAAATCTTCTTTATGCGGAGTCTGTGTTCCAGTTTGTCATCTGCTATTCAACGCTTCAATAGCAGTGCCGCACAAAAGAAGCTGAATGAGGATCTGGTGAGGCAGACGAGGGAACTAAAAATCTCCAATACCGAACTGGAACAGTTTGCTTACGTGGCTTCGCATGACCTGCAGGAACCTTTACGCATGATAACCAGTTTTTTGACCAAACTGGAAGATCGCTACGCCATCCGGCTGGATGACCGGGGTCGCCGGTATATAGATTTTGCCGTTGATGGCGCCAACCGTATGCGTCAGAATATCCTGGGCCTCCTGCAATACTCAAGAGTGGGAAAAGGCAATGCAGCTATCGAGGAAATTGACCTGAATATGGTGGTAGAGGAAATACGCCTGTTGCACCAGACAGATATCAACGAAACCGGGGCCGTCGTTGAAGTTGCGGAGCTGCCAGTGATTAATAATTATATGGCACCCGTGGTACAGCTTATGAATAACCTGGTAAGCAATGCGCTTAAATACAGAAAGCCGGATACGCCACCCGTAATACGAATTTCTGCCAGGCCAGTGGAGGAGTATTGGGAAATTGCCATTAGTGATAATGGAATTGGTATCGAAAAAGAATACCTGCAGAAGATCTTTGTCATATTTCAACGACTGCACCCGAAAGACCAGTACGAGGGTACTGGTATCGGCCTGGCAGTGGTTAAAAAAATTGTGGAAAATCTGGGCGGTAAGGTTTGGGTGGAATCCGATCCGGGCATCGGCAGTACATTTTATTTTACCATCCGGTCAATTAAGGATTGATGGAGCGATTCGCGCTACTGCTGAAATCAGTTAGGCCGACAACTACTAAAAAGTTATTCTATGGATAAAGATGAAGAAATAGCCTTATTAAAGGCACAGTTACAACAATCAAGGGATTCATTCGAATTGTTTGCTTACGCTGTTTCGCACGATATGCGTGAACCGGTCCGGATGGTAAAGTCGTTTATGGATCTGTTGCTGAAAAAGTACAGTGATTCGCTGAATGAAAAGGCTAAATCATATGTCAGTTATGCTTCTGATGGGGCGGAGCGGGCGGACCTGATGATCCAGGATCTGCTTTTTTATTACCGGGCCGTTAAGAACATTCAACCCACCACAGCAGATCTCAATATAGCCTATGCCGGTGCTTCAGGAAAATTAAAACGAAAACTGGAAACCCGTAATTGTATGATCAGTTGTCCCGTACTCCCGGTAGTTCAGGGCGATGTGGATGGAATACAGGAAGTATTTACTTATGTGATAGACCATTTGCTGTTTCATGTACCTTTAGATGAGCAGCCCCGGCTGCAGATCGGGGTAAAGCAGGCAGACAAAAAATGGGAAATTACCTGTACGGGTAACGTGCCTGACCCTGTACCCGGTGAACTGCGCGACCTGTTTCGTTTGTTTCACAACAGGTCTCAGCAATTATCAGCAGACAGTACCCTGAATAAACTGGCTGTTGCGAAGCGTATCATTGAGTACCTGAACGGGGAAATGAAGGCCGATCAGGCAGCAGGGGGTGGTGTTGAAATTAAAATCACGCTACCAATGGTTACGGAATAAACAGGCGGATTAAGAATGAAACTCATTAGTGCATATAAACAAAAGATCCGCCAGAACTGTATTGATTCCGGGGCAGGTAAAACAGATCGGGTTGAATACTGGCAGGATACATTGTTTTCCGCGACCATGGAAATAATGATTCCGTTGAGCCTGATAGCAGTGATACCAGGAGTCATCTTTTCATTTACGAGCAAAGTGCCACTTTTGGCCATCCTGGATTTGGTAGCCTTTCTATGGCTTTGGCTGGTTGGTTTTGCCCGCCTGCCTTCTGTGAATACCAGGAAATTCCTTTTTGTTTTCTGCCTGTATTATGTGGCCTCATACATGTTGCTCTATCTCGGCATTAATGGCCCTGGACTGCTTTTCCTGTTTGCCGCTGCTATATTTGCACTTTTGATCTTACCGGTCAGCTATGCCTGGTGGTGGAGCTGTATCAACCTGTCAGCCTGCCTGATTTTTGCCTTGGTACTCCATTGGGATATGGCCCCGTTTGCGGTGGTGAATGAAATACCGGTGAGTGAGTGGATGGTGGTTTCTTCCAACCTGGTCTTCCTGAGTTTCACCTTTTCCTTCCTGCTGCCAAAACTGATGAATGGTTTGTCAGGCAGTATGGAGAAACAACGGCTGATGCAGATGGATTTGTTTGATAAAAACAGTAACCTGGAACAATATGCCTCGATCATTTCACATGACATGCAAACTCCTTTGCGGACTATCTCCGGTTTTTTAAACCTGCTAGAAAAGAAATACGGAAACAGCCTGGATGATAAAGGCAAAGAATATATTCATTTCGCGGTCGACGGGTCAGCCCATTTGCAACATATAATTACCGGGCTTCTTGATTTTTCAAGGGCCGGCAAATATGATGCAGGTAAGTTTGAAGAATTCAGCCTGAGAGAAGTAGCTGGTCAGGTGATTCAGTTGCTGAAAGGGCAGCTTGAGGAGAAGGCCGGCGAAGTCCGTTGCGAGTCAGAGTTAATGCTGTTTTCTAACCGATCGGCTTTTATGCAGGTACTCCATAACCTGGTAGGGAATGCAATAAAATATAGCCGTAAGGATGTGCCACCCCGGATCAGTATCAGTGTACAGGATGGAATTGCAGACTGGACTATAAAAGTGGAGGACAACGGAATAGGTATTGAAGAAGAATATTTTGAAAAAATATTTATTATTTTTCAGCGACTGCATTCCCGTATGGAGTATGAAGGAACGGGAATCGGACTCGCGATTGTAAAAAGAATTATAGAAAAACTCAACGGGCGTATCCGGGTGGAATCCACCCCGGGTGCCGGAAGTAGTTTTTATTTTACCATTCCAAAACAGAATGATTAATTATGAAAGAAGTACATATTTTACTGGTAGAGGATAATGAAGGGGATATTGTCCTGACACTGGAAGCCTTTGAAGAAAGTAAAATCCTCAATAAATTCAGCGTGGTGAGGAATGGCAAAGATGCCCTCGACTTTTTATTCAAACAAGCCCCCTACGAGGATGCCAAAGAACCGGATATTATACTGCTGGATATCAATCTGCCACTTAAAAGCGGTATTGAAGTACTGCAGGAAGTAAAGAATGACGACCGGGTGAGGCATATCCCGGTAATCATGCTGACCACTTCATCCTCTGAAAAGGATATTTCCCTTTCATATAAACACCATGCCAATTGCTATATCACCAAACCGGTAGAGGTATTCAAATTCCTCGAAGCCGTGAATGCCATTGAGCATTTTTGGTTACAGATAGTGTCACTGGACGGGAAAAATAAAAGGGAATAATGGTGCGCAGACGCCGATCAGATAATCCGGAAACCTTTTTTCGAAAGTTTCTCATACCTGGTCTTTTCAAAAACAAAAAGAAATGCCCCTTTCCTGGATGATTCCTTTTCCTTCTCTTCCAGTTTTTTCAGAATACCGAGTTCGAGGATCCGCCGGGTGAAATTGCGCTTATCCATTTCTTTTTCATAAATGGCTTCGTAAAGTCCCTGCAACTGCTGCAGGGTGAATTTGCGGGGCAGCAGGGTAAAGCCGGCCGGATGCGTGGATACTTTATCTTTTAATTTTTCCTTGGCCTGACTGATCATCTCCCCGTGATCGAATATGAGCGCGGGAAGATGATCCAGTTCAAACCATTTGGAATTATGTTCTTTCATCAGTGACTCACTATAGTCATTGATCTTTATCAGGGCAAAAAAGGCAATAGACACCACACGGCCACCGGGATCTCGGTTTACATTCCCGAAACAACCCAGTTCCTCCATATATACATCGGTCAGACCGGTCAGCAGGTTCAGCACCCGGGTAGCTGCTTCTTTCACACTCTCCGTTTTTTTCACAAAACCGCCCATGAGTGACCACTTGCCGAGTCCGGGTTCAAGATTCCGTTTGACCAACAGGGCCTTCAGCCGGCTGCCGTCAAAACCGAAAATGATACAGTCCACAGCGAGCAGTAAATGATCCTCTTTTTTATATAAATCAATGGCCATAATCCTGCTAATTTCCGGTTACCAGAATTTAATATATAAAGCAGCCAGGATCATAATCGTGGTCACAATCATGATCAGGATACCGGGCTTCACTTTAAACATCTCACTGTCAAGTTCAAAGGCTTTGGGATTTACTTTCGGTCCGCCCAGGCTGATACCGATCATGACCACCATCGTAAAGAAGAAGGCCCATCCCATATTGATCAGGAACGGAATTTCATAAATACCATCTTTGTTTTTGAAAGCGGTATATAATATTGTCTCATTACCCATTAATGGAACCGCAAAACTATTGAAGAAGATAGCCAGTAAGAACCCGGTGAGCAGACCGGCTACTGCTGCAGTACCCGTTGTGCGTTTCCAGAACATACCCAGGATAAACATGGCAAATACACCCGGACTGATAAAGCCGGTGTACTTCTGTATAAACGTAAATCCACCTTCGCCACTGATACCCAACATGTCTTTCCACTCAAAAATGACGGCGATTGCAATAGAGACCAGGGCAGCCATCCGGCCTACCCAAACCATGTTCTTCTCCTTGCTCTCATTACTTTCCACTTTCTCCTTTTTGAAATATTTCATATAAATATCCAGCGTGAAAATGGTACCGATACTGTTCAGTTTACCGGCGAGTGAAGCTACAATAGCGGCGGTCAAGGCTGCTATAGCCAGTCCTTTTAAACCGGATGGCAGGAATCCGAGAATAGCTGAGTAAGCATCATCCATACCACGCAGACTTTCTAAATGACCATTCTGATGCAATACATAAGCGGCAATACCGGGCAGCATCACAATGATCGGCATTAAAAGTTTCAGGAAACCAGCAAACAGGATCCCCTTACGGGCCGTTTCCAGGTCAGCGCCGAGGGCACGCTGGGTGATATACTGGTTACAACCCCAGTAGTTCAGGTTCACGATCCACTGACCGGCAAAATACATGGCGATACCGGGAAGGATCAGGTATTTGTTGACATCTTCCTGGGAAGAAGCAGCGGTTGGTTTCTGCAGGATCATATGGAAATGATCCGGTGCCTGCTGCATCAGGGTTTTGAAACCCGCAACAGCATCACTGCCCAGTCCGAATTTTTCACTGACAATGGTCAGGGCGAAATAGATGGTGGCAAAACCACCGATGATCAGTACGGCTACCTGGATCACATCCGTATACCCGATCACTTTCATACCACCAAGAGTGATGATCAGGGAGAATACGGCCAGCCCCACCATGACCACGTGCAGGTATTCAGGTCCGATCAGTCCGCTGATGGCAATCGCACCGAGATAAAGAATAGACGTCAGATTGACAAACACATAAAGCAATAACCAGAAGATCGCCATGATCAGTGATACACTTTCATTATACCGCCGTTTCAGGAACTGCGGCATGGTATAGATCTTGTTCTTCAGGTAAACCGGCATAAACCAGACCGCGATGATGATCAGGGCCAGCGCCGCGATCCACTCATAGGCCGCAACCGCGATCCCTACGAAATAACCGTTACCACTCATTCCGATAAACTGTTCGGCTGAGATATTAGAGGCAATCAGGGAAGCCCCGATAGCCCACCAGGTCAGCGATCCTTCGGCCAGGAAGTAATCGTGTGAGGCAGTTACAGTTGCTTTCTTTTTTTTGTTATACACCCAGTAACCATAACCGGCTACGAGGATGAAATAAATGACGAAAATGAGAATATCAAGGGTTGAAATACCACTCATGTCAATTGTTTTTTGGTTGTTTATTTAAAAGAGGCGTCGTTCCAGCGCAATTCGTTCTTGAATTGATAAAGATTCGTGTTTTTACCGATAAGGACAAATTCAATTCCGGCCATTTCAGCAAAGTCCTGCATGCCTTCGGAACTGAGATTCTGACTGTAACAGGTATGGTGAGCACCTCCGGCCAGTATCCAGGCACTGCAACCAGTGACCATATCCGGCATCGGTTTCCATAATACCCGGGCTACTGGCAGTTTTGGTAATGCTTTTACCGGCTTCACGGCTTCCACTTCATTCACCAGCAGACGGAAACGATTACCCATATCCACGATGGAGGCATTCAGTGCGGGACCAGCCCCGGCATTGAATACCAGACGTACCGGATCTTCCTTACCTCCAATACCAAGCGGGTGTATTTCACAACTGGGTTTATCACCGGCAATACTCGGACAGATCTCCAGCATATGTGAGCCGAGGACTAAATTATTCTTTGGTTCAAAATGATAAGTATAATCTTCCATGAACGAATTTCCACCGGGTAAACCACTGCCCATTACTTTCATGGCACGTACCAGTGCAGCTGTTTTCCAGTCACCTTCACCACCAAAGCCATAGCCTTCTGCCATCAGGCGTTGTGATGCAATACCGGGTAATTGTTTCATCCCATGCAGGTCTTCAAACGTATCGGTATAGCCCTTGAAGCCACCCTGCTCAAGGAAGGTCCGCATGCCGATTTCAATTTTAGCCGCATCCCTTAATGACTCATATTGTTTGCCGCCTTTCTTCAAAGAAGGCGCCAGTTTATATTCTTTATTGTATACTGCAATGAGCTCATCAATCGCCGCATTCTTTACTTTATTGATTACGGCCACCAGGTCACCTACGCCGTAGGTATTCACACTGTAACCGAATTTTATTTCGGCTTCCACTTTATCGCCTTCGGTTACGGCTACCTGGCGCATATTATCACCAAAGCGGCAGAAACGGGCGCCCTGCCAGTCCTGCCAGCCGGCAGCGGCTCTTGCCCATATATTTATTTTCTTTTGTACTTCAGGATCCTGCCAGTGACCGGCTACTACTTTACGATTCATCCGCATCCGGCTCATGATAAAGCCAAACTCCCTGTCTCCATGCGCACTCTGGTTCAGGTTCATAAAGTCCATATCAATGCTACTCCAGGGAATATCGCGGTTGAATTGTGTATGCAGGTGCAACATCGGTTTGCGCAGGATCTTCAGTCCGTTGATCCACATCTTAGCCGGAGAAAAAGTATGCATCCAGGTGATGATCCCGATACAACTATTGTCATTGTTGGCTGCATTGATCAGGTTGAATATCTCTTCCGGTGTTTTTACAACGGGTTTGAAAATCACCTGTACAGGAATATGTTTAGCGGCATTAAGGGTGTCTGCGATCTTCGCAGAATGTTCATCCACCTGCTTCAGGGTTTCTTCCCCGTACAAGTGCTGACTGCCGGTTACAAACCAGACAGACCATTTTTCTAAATCAGGTAATTGCATAAAGAGTGTTTTGACAACTATGGTTGAGTGGAAAATTTATAGACACAGGTATGGTGATAGGTCTCACCGGGTTTTAAAATCGTGTTTGGGAACGAAGGTTGATTCGGGCTGTCCGGGAAATGCTGGGTTTCCAGGCAGAGAGCACCATGCCAAACATATTTTACACCGCCTTTTGTATTGGAGAGTGTGCCATCCAGGAAATTACCGGAGTAGAACTGAAGTCCGGGTTCAGTGGTGAATACTTCCATTACACGGCCACTGCCGGGATGTACCAGTTTCGCAGCCAGTTCCAATCCGGTTCCACTGCGGGTCAATACCCAGTTGTGATCATAGCCACCGGTTACTTTATCAATATCACGTCCAATGGGTTTGGCGGTATTAAAGTCCATCGGGCCACCGGCTACCGCTTCAATTTTACCGGTAGGAATCAAGGTAGAATCAACCGGTGTATATTGAGCAGCGTTCATCATCAGTTCATGACCGAGTATGGTGCTGTCAGCTCCGGCGCTTAAATTAAAATAAGCATGACTGGTCAGGTTTACCGGGGTGGCTTTATCGGTGGTGGCGCTGTAGTCGATCTTCAGTTCATTGGCTGATGTAAGTGTATAAATCACTTCCATTTTTAAAGTACCGGGATACCCTTCTTCCCCGTCCGGACTGGTATAAGTCAGTTTCAGGCTGCTGTCGCCGGCCTGCTTCTCGATTGTCCAGTATACTTTATCGTACCCTTTACTACCACCATGCAAGGCATTAACACCATTGTTGGCAGCCAGGGTATATTTTTTACCATCAAGCGTGAAACCGGCTTTTGCAATACGGTTACCAAAGCGGCCAATCAATCCGCCGAAATAGGGATTGCCTTTTTGCTGAAACCCTTCCAGGTTAGCGAAACCAAAAACCACATCCCCCATCTTACCTTTGTTATCCGGCGTGATGAGTTTACTGATCGCTCCGCCATAGTTAATGATGCTAACCTGCATACCGGATGCGTTGGTGAGTGTATATTCGGTTACCGGCTTACCCTCGAAAGTGCCGAATGGCATTTCACCAATACCCGGCTTGGCGTTTAACTGAGCGGTACCGTCTTTTTGTTCTTTTTCATTACTGTTATTACAGGCAGCCAGTTGCAGTGCAAGGGCCGCCAATACGTATAGACCTGTTTTTTTCATATAGCTTGTTGAATGATAAATAAATTATTGTCCGTAGTAACTGTCCGGTCCGTGTTTCCGTTCGTAATGTTTTTGTTTGAGCGCATCTTTTAATCTTGGTGCATTGGGATTGATTTGTTCAGTCAACAGGGACGTTTTAGCAATGAATTCCAGCACCGCACTGTTATGAACGGCTTTGGCGGCATTCTTTCCCCAGGTAAAGGGGGCATGGTTGCCCACGAGTACCATTTCAACTTCTTCGTAATTAAGCTTTTTATCCGCAAAGCAGTTCAGGATCTGAAAGCCGGTCTCATGTTCATAGTTTCCTTTGATCATTTCATCGCTCATCGGTGGGGCACAGGGAATATCCACGGTATTGTAATCCGCATGGGTGGTGCCGAAGATGGGAATATCGCGTTGCGCTTGTGCCCAGGCGGTGGCATAAGTACTGTGCGTATGTACCACACCGCCAATCTTACTCCAGTGTTTGTATAATACAGCATGTGTTTTAGTATCTGAGGAAGGGCGGAGGGAGCCTTCAACAGTAATACCGTCAAAGTCCACGATCACCATTTTATCCGGACTCAGTTCTTCGTATGCCACGCCGCTTGGTTTGATGGCGAATACGCCCAGTGAATGATCGGCAGCACTGACATTGCCAAACGTAAACAGGACCAGTCCCAGTTGCGGCAACTGCATATTGGCGGCATAGGCTTCTTCCTGAATAGCTGTGTATTTACTCATATCGAATAGTTGTCGGTAAACTTAACGGGCCACGAATACGCCCAGTTTTTTATATCGTTTAAATCTTTTTTTATAGAGCGCCACATTTTTACGAATGGGTTTATACTCCTTATCAAAACCCTGTCCCATGGCTTTCATGGCGTCTTCTACAGTTGCATATATGCCGGCAGCCGTTGCGGCAAACATAGCAGCACCGGCGGCACAGGTTTGCTCACTGCTGTGTATGCGGATCGGCATATTCATCACATCAGCCATGGTCTGCATTACAAACGGCGATTTACGGGCTACCCCGCCAAGAGCAATCAGTCCTTTTACCGGGATGCCTTCTTCAACAAAACGGTCAGTAATGGCCTTGGCGCCGAAGCAGGTGGCTTCCACCAGTGCTTTGAACATACGCGGGGCATCGGTACTCAGATCAAGCCCGGTGAATGCACCTTTTACCAGTTGATCGGCATCAGGGGTGCGGCGTCCATTGAGCCAGTCGAGGGCCAGTTCATCTTTTTCGTTCAGCGGAATTTTTGCTGCTTCAGTGGAAAGCCGGTTGATCAGGTTATCTGTGATGTTGTTCCGGAGTGTTTCGTCTTCAATTTCCTGTAAAGGCCAGCTAAGTAAATTTTTAAACCAGGCATAGGCATCACCAAAAGCGGATTGTCCGGCTTCGAGGCCGATCATTCCGGGAATAACGGATCCGTCTACCTGACCGCAG
>DAORKK010000039.1:0-24938 GCA_035439525.1 Chitinophagaceae bacterium | reverse complement strand
TGTTTCTTCTATAATCATGTCAGCCCTTCGGGCTTAATACAATTTCCTTAGCAGGCCCCTATTCTCTATTCTCTATTCACTATTTTCTATTTACTACCACCTACTCCCTCCGAAGTCATCACCACCCTTTTCATCGTCCCGTCCTCATTGTAGTAAAGCCTGTCAATACAAACCGACCGGTGGAAACTGCCGGCATCGGGGGTGAGGGCGCCGTTGTGGTAGATGAAATACCAGTTGCCATTGAATTCGATGATGGCCTGGTGATTGGTGTTGCTGTTGCCGGCTATTTCGTTGAGGATACCCTTGTACTCCCAGGGACCATGGATGCTGCGGCTCATGGCATAGGCGATCTTTTCGGGGAACTCATAGGCGTAAGAAAGATAATACCAACCCTTGCGGTAATGGACCCAGGGGGCTTCGGTGAATTTGGGGAGATCGATGAGTTTGTAGGTGCCGTCGAGCTCGATCATATTCTCTTTGAGCTTTGCCTGTTTGAGGGTGGTATTGCCCCAGAGGATATAGGTGGAACCGTCTTTGTCGGTGAAGACGGTGGGATCAATATCATCCCAGCTGATTTTTGTTTCGGTGGTCATGTCGTTGGTGACAAGGGCCTTGCCTAATGCATCCACAAAGGGACCCGTGGGTTTGTCGGATACGGCCACGCCGATGGCCTTGCCTTTGATCGTGGCATGCTCAACGGCGACGAACCAATAATATTTTCCATTCTTCTCCATCACCTGGCTGGCCCAGGCATCGCCCTTGGCCCAGCTGAATGCTCTTACATTGAGCGGTGAAGGATGGGCTTTCCAGTGCACCATATCGGCCGTGGAGAAACAAAGCCATTCGTGCATGACATAGCGGTTCTCTTTTGCAGGTGCTTCATCGTGACCGGTGTAGAGGTATACACTATCGCCCACGACCAGTGCAGCGGCATCTGCCGTGTAGGCATGATTGATAATGGGATTGCCAGTGGCGGTGAAGGATTGGACGATAAAGGCGGTGTCGGGGGTGCGTATTTGAGCCATTGAGGTCAATGTGCTAAGAAGGAAAATCGCGGATAAGAGATATTTATGCATATGATTGGTTATTATCGAATGAATCTTATTTACAAAATCACAATACACCCCTACGGGGTGAGGGAATCATTTGGGGCGACAATGTTGCTACCAACAATACACCCCTACGGGGTGAGCCGAAGATTCATATATGCCGGTATTTTCTACCGACAATACACCCCTACGGGGTGGGTACAAATAAGAAGCGACCTTTTTGCTTTCGGAGTCCCCCTTCTCGCTTCTAGCTTCTTGCTTCTAGCTCTTTCGAAGCCACTCCTCCGGCACTGGTATCACACATATATTCATCGCCTTCCCATCCGCCGATAACATCGCCGACTGTATCTGAATCTTCGTGCCATCCGGACTCATCGTCGGATGCGGGTGATCGCCGGCGGTGGTTTTGTGACCGGTGGATAATAAGATCATTTCTCCGGTGCGACGGTCAATGAGATAAATGCTTCTGGAAAAATCATCCCCTACAGCGAAGCGGCCATCAGCAGAGCCACTGACATGCCAGAGACCACTGCCTTTTTTTGTTTGTCCGGCGATAAGCATTTCCTTTGTACGGAGATTAACGATACCAAGACCTGTGGGCTTTTCTCTTGTACCCGATGGTCCCCAGGCGGGATCCTGACCGGGATTGGCGCCGCCGACTGCGGTGCCGCTGGTATCCACGCCGCCGATCTTACGGTGACCCATAATCGCAATGGCTACTTCATCTTTGGAGATGACGGCTTCATGGGTAACCCACTCGTATTCGGACTCCGGATATACAGGACGTAAGCCCGTACCATCGGCCATCACCGTCCAGGTGCGCTGGGGTGATTTGCCGCCAGTCTCCCAGCAGAACACGATCTCACCGGGCACCCAGGGATTGGTCTGGATATGACCGATCTGGAAGGGAACGGAGACGACGTATTTTGTTTCGCCTGTTCTAATATTCATGGCAGCGATTCCATTGGGACCGGCACCCATATTCCGTGGACCAAAGTTGGCCGCGGGCTTTACACTGTCGGGTAAATATTTCTCCGCGGCATTCTTGCCGGTTTTGAAGTAGACCCATTGTTCATCGCCATCTAATGCGAGATCACCTCCGCCATCGAGTTCTTCGGGAATAGTGCCACAAACACGCTGATAGGTATCGGCAGATTTCATCTTGCCGGACTTGCTGTCTTCGAGTACAGCCGTGAGGTTTACTTCAATCACCTGCAAGGGACCGGTGGGTCTTCTGCGGGCTGTGTCATTAGGACGATCATTTTTATAACGAAGGAAATAGAGTTTCATCGACAAGCGCCCCACATTGAGCATGCCGGTATAACCTCCTTCGGTGACCTGTACGATGTCTCCTGTTTTTTCATTGACGGCCAGCGCTTCATTCCTTGCGCGGTTGGAGCGGAAGATCAGCCATTGGCCGTCCGATGTCCATTGGTTATGGGTCTGGTAGATTTTTGAATCACCCTGTGGTGTGCTGGTGAGAAAGATCAGTTTATGTCCGGTGACGGGATCGGTGATTTCTTTGCGTTCGGAGGGGAAGCGGCGGCCGATCTGGGCGGAGGTGTGGAGGGTGGAGAGCAGGAAGATGGTGAAAATGAGTTTATGCATGTTGCGTATAGTTCAGTGTTGATAGTTCAGGGTTTAAATACAAGGTCCCTCCTTCGTCGGGATGACGACGATATTGGGGAGAGAAAAAGAAATACAAGATTTCTCGCTTCGCTCGAAATAGTCGTCACTTCAAAGAATTGTTTCCATACTGAAAACAACTACCTGCTTTAGGACCCCACTCACTACTCACCACTCACCACTCACTTAATTCCCGTCGGGCTTCATCCCCGTCACATATGCCCCCATCGGCCAGTTCCATTTCTCCAGCGGATCGGGATGGGCGGGATCAAAGGGGGTTAGCTCTTTTCTTAAAGAGGAGGCGATGCCGAGCTTTGCTTCCTTTATTCCTTTCACGATGCATTTGGCGATCTGCCAGGCGCCGTAGGTATTGAAGTGGGTGTTGTCCTCAAGTTTTTTATCCTGTCCGGGAAAGGTATTGGCCGGGTAGTGCACAAAGGCTTTGAGGGACTCAACGGGACCCCAGGCTTCGTATAATGTTTTGCTCAAGGCATTGAGATCGATGAGGGCGGAATTGGATTCTTTGGCGGCCTGACGTACGGCTTCGGGATAATCTCCGAGGGTGTTGATGATATGACCCGTGGAATCAAAACTCCGGCGGTGCATGGAAGTTACTAATACAGGGATACCACCTTTTTCTTTTACATCAGCGATATAACGCAACAATTCCTTTTTGTAAGTAGTGAAGGCGCCAACACCTTCGCCTTTTTGCTTCATGTCGTTGTGTCCAAACTCGATAAACAGGTAATCGCCCTTCTTCATCAGGCTGAGGATCTTCTCCAAACGTCTCGCACTGCGGAAGGAATTGAGGGCCTCTCCTGATTCGGCATAATTGGCGATGGCCATTTTCTTTGCCTGAAAAAAAGAAGGGATCATTTGTCCCCAGGCGGCCCAGGGTTCTTTATCCTGATCCACCACGGTGGAATTACCGGCGAGGAAAACAGTGGTGGCGGTTTTGTTAGGGGCGATCTCTACCGCACAGATCTTCGGGGCAGACCCGTTGAACTCGAGGGTAAGTTTGTTATCCCAGTGCAGGTAATTAATCTCTCTTTCCTTTAACCGCACTTTGCTGACCACTTCCTTATTTTCATTACGGATCAGGCTGTCTTTGACATGCACGGTGAAATTCACGGTGGCGAATTTTCCTTTTCCAGTTCCGACATTGCCGATCATTAGTCGACGGCATTCGGCCCGGATCGTGGCTGCAGACGTACCTAAGGGATCACCCAAAATAACTTTTACATCGTAATTGCCTTCGGGGAGTTTTACCGAGAAGTAAAAAGGTTTGTTGCTGCTGATATAATCGGTGAGCAGGGCGTGCTTTGTTTTTCCGTCTGCGGCCTGCAGGTCGGTGGAATATTTATCAAAACCATAACCCGTTGCTTCGTTATACATCGTGGAAGTAGTTACCGCGATATACCCCTTCATCGTTTTCCCGGACCCGAAATCAAATTTCCAGCTGGTCTGTTGAGCAGACAATCCAAATGTAAAGCCACTTACCGCAATGTATAAGAATAATTCACGCATATTACGCATCATTGATATTTCTTCTCCCAGAAACGAATCTGCTTGTGATCACTCACTGGTATTTTACCCGCAGTACTGAAAATGACCGTGGACCAGCCACATGTACGATTTTCTTTCCCTTCACCAGCACTTGTGTACTGACCGGTTGCACGGCTATTGGTTTATCCAGGGTATTATAGCTGAGTAATTCTTCATTCCGCAGTGTGGTGATGGTCATCTCCCCTTTCAACGTTTTAATACCGGCCAGATTGAATTCGAAAGACTCGGTTTTCTCTCCGGCATTCACCAGTTTGATGATGAGTTCTTTGGTAGTGGTATCAATCACCGCACTGGCGTATAAACTGTCCTTCCCACTCAGCGCCCTACCATCGAGTAAAGCAGGTACTGAATGTGTGCCTTTATTGGTGCCGTATAATTGCTGTACATAATAATTGGGCGTGGCCATACTTCGGAGGTTGTCAAACCAAATGAGGTCCGGGCGCCATTGCCAGGCATCCACATGGGCCAGCAGCGGGGCGTAGGAACACATTTGTACCACATCGGCATTGCGCTCCAGACCGGTCATGAACGCGGCTTCGGACATGGCACTCAACCAGGAATTCTTGGATTCAGCCTGGGCATTGTCTTTTCCATGCCCCGCATATTCACCGGCAAACACTTTAAAACCGTTGCGGTCGTAATTATCATAACGGGCCGCATTTTTTAAAAACCAATCGGGTCCTTTATAATAATGTTCATCAATAAAATCAGGCTTGTAGGATTGAAAGGCTTTCCAGGCATACTCAAAATAAGCGCCTTCCGCGTATGGACCGGCCGCAGCAACCAGTTTTACTTCCGGATATTTTTTCTTCAGTATCTTCTCAAATAAAGCATAGCGTTCTACGTATTGTTCATCCCATTGTTCATTCCCCACGCCAAGCAGCCGCATATTGAAGGGAGCCGGATGGCCCATATCCGCACGGACTTTCCCCCATTTCGTAGATACATCTCCATTAGCAAATTCGATGAGATCGAGTGCATCCTGGATATAGGGATCGAGCTCGGGCAGACTCACCACTTCCGCACTGTTGAACTGACAGGCCATGCCGCAGTTGATGATGGGCAAGGGAGAGGCTCCCAGATCTTCGGCCAATAAAAAGTATTCGTAAAAGCCAAGTCCAAAACTCTGGTAGTAATCCGGTGCACTCCGGTGAGCGAACTCCACATTCCAGCGGTTCATGATCAGTTTACGTTCTTCGGGTGCACCCACAGTTGTTTTCCACTGATAACGGTTCGTGATGTCTTTTCCTTCCACAATACAGCCACCGGGGAAACGGAGGAAGCCGGGTTTTAAATCCGCTAATTTCTGAACAAGGTCATTCCGCAAACCATTGGGACGATTCTTCCAGGTATGCTGGGGAAATAAAGAAAGACGGTCTGCATGCAGTTCGCCATTGCCATTGAAGATCACCCGCAGCTTTCCTTTCTGTGCGGTATCGCTGGCGGTGAAGGAGAGATTGTATTTTTTCCAGTCACCATTAACGGCCACCGGTTCTGCTTTGCCGATCACGTTGCCTTTGGCGTTGATCATTTCCAAACGGATACTACTTTGTCCGCTGACCTGTTTGGCCATGATGCTGAACAGATACGTTTCGTCTTTCTGAATTCCAATACCGCGAAAACCATCATTGATTAATACATAATCACCCGTGCCTTTTAATTTCAACCGGGCATAACGGGGATTCACCCCATGTTTGGCCTGGTTCACGATCAGTATGGACCCCTGATTTTCTGTATCCGGATCACGCCAGCCCATCATGGGGGCGGGAAATTCAAAAGAACCATTCTTGATCAGTTCGGCATAGAGACCACCATCGGCCCCGAAATTGATGTCTTCAAAAAAGATCCCCCACATATCGCGTGAGATGGCAGTAGTGGGTTTGTTGACCGTGATGTTTACTTTACGGGTTGCAGGTCCTCCTGTTTGTGCGGTGCCTGACAAGGATATCAGCAGTAACCATGCAAGCGTCTTTCCTATTTTCCTGTTTTTCATACCTGAGTCTTTATTCGGAATTCATTATTTAATGGCTTACCAGCGCAGCGGCACATTGCTGCCAGACTTTGTTTCATCCAGCATGATGGCACTGTCATTCATCCGGAAGCTGAACTGATCAAGCAGGGCGGTGATTTCCGCACCGGCGAATAAGGCAGGACCATACCCATGAGCCGCAAATACATTCACCGGACGATGATAATAGAAAGCGGGATCAAAAGCCATTCCGGTGCCAACACAAGTGCCTTCCACCTGTCCTTTATCATTTACTTTGGAAGCCACGGCACTCCAGCCCAGGAGACTCATCGGCGCATAGGCTTTTACATCGAGCCATCCTTTATTCACTCCATGAGCGATGCAATAGGTATAAATAGCCGTGGCTGATGTTTCGAGGTAACTGTCGCTTTTATCCAGTAACTGATGCCAGAAACCGGTGCCGTCCTGGTATTTGGCCAGTCCCTTTACATGGGCCCTGTACTGGTCCAGTACCATTTTGAAACCGGGATGATTTTCAGGCAGTACATCCAGTACTTCGGTCAGCGTGAGTAAGGCCCAGCCATTGGCGCGGCCCCAGTGAAATTCGGGATGGGGGTTCATGCTTTCCACCCAGCCATGCATAAAGATGCCGAGTTCTTTATTGAACATGCGGGCGGAGAACTGGCGGATTTGTTTCACCACTTCATCGAAGTATTTTTTCTGCCCGGTCAGTTTCCCCATCTGGGCCATGGCCGGTACACCCATGAACATATCGTCGAGCCAGATGGTATTTTTCAACGGACGGTTACGGGCGAGGGTGCCGTCTTTGAGTCGGTACTCTTTATTGACGATATAATTTATAAATACATCTATCTGCGGACGGAGACCTTCATTGAGTCCGGCCCGTTGTGCCTTGATCATAGCCGCACATACAGCACCGGCATCATCCAGTGCATGCGGGTCGATGGGCTGGTGCAGGAAGCGCTGGCTGCGGATATAGTCCACGGGGAATTTTGCTTTTACCGCCGGCACCCATTGGGTGAGGAAATCAAAGCGGTCTTTCACATAAGTGGCATAGCGTTTATCGCCGGTGGTTTCCGCGGCCCGCAGCATGGCGGCGTAGGTTACACCCCACTCATAACTGGTCAGCCGGAAATCGCCCTGCTTTACGGCGCTGTTGGTATCGAGTTGGGAGGGATCATTCAGTACGGCACCGGTTTTTCTATTGATCATCACCGGAGGCGTCACGGTATCGAGGTAGTTGTAAATGCGGTCCAGTACTTTCTTCACATCGGCTTTTCCCGGTATGACATACGGTACGGGATAATCCGGCTGCATGGCATGCAAGGGGGTCGTTACGTCGTTTTGCTTCTGCGCTGTGGCCGTAAGTACGCCAGTGAGCAGCACGAGTGAAAGCAACGGTTTATTCATGATGAGGTGTATTACTTATAACTTAAAACTTACAACTTATAACTTACCAGCTATGAAGTTAACGGACATCCGTAAAATGAAAAAGACAGGTACTTGATTCCCTGCCTTTTTCTATCGACTGCTTGCTAAAAGAACTGACTTGGTTCTTCCTGTTATGTTACCAGTTGAAGGGTAAATACCAGTTAGAAGGGTTCATTAATTTAGTCCGGACTGCTGCGGCATCACCGGTGCCGTCTTTCAGCAGTTTATTATAAATTTTATCGGCCAGGAAAGAAGGATCATTGCGGCGCATGGCGACACGAACCAGATCGGGCCATCTTGTACCTTCGAAAGCATTTTCCAGAGCGGTTTCCGTAATCAGGGCGCTTTCGATGGTCAGCAGGCTATCTGAAGCGGGTACGGTAATATTATTCAGGTTGGCCCGGGCTCTTACCCCGATATTCCGGTACCAGTCTGAGCGGTAATAAGGTACACCTGAGCTACCACTGTTACGACCGTCAAAATTGAAGGGATAGGGTTCCCACAATGTATTATGATATAAAGTAACATCAGATGTCGGGGCCGGGTAAGCACCGGCGATGCCATTGTTCAGGAAACCCCAGGAGAGGCGATACTTTCCGGCACGGTTAGCGGCTTCAGCAAAGCGCATATGAAGATGCGTCTGGCGGAAGAGGAACCACTTGCCATTCTTGGTTAACAGGCTGGCAGGGGCCAGGGTATTATAGTTAAGATAATTATAGAGATACTTCATCGCTACGGGTTGTCCGCCGATCATTGATGTACTTAATAATTTACGGGCATCATAGGGAATCGATCCACCTTGTGCCACCCGCTGAGTTTCACTGTCCCAGAGATGGAAAATTTCATTGGATGGTTTCACGAGATAATCGCCACCAATGGGTGAAAACAATTTGATCAGTGAATTATCTGGTTTGAACTTACTGTCGAAAGGCAGGGCCCATACCCACTCGCGATCAAATCCGGAGGTACCGAAAGCCTGTTCGAACATGATGCGCCATTGAGTATTGGTGATCAGGGTGCTGGCATCGCCTGCGCGTGAATAGGAAATGTAATGGTCAATATCGCCATTACTATCCCATCCGATTTTGTACTGGGAGTAATAGTTACCATTGGCGACCCCTTGTGTCCCGGTTTCCATTACCTGGCGGTACCATTCAGCGGCCTTGGTAAAGTTTCCTTTCCATAAATGCAGGTCACCCAGGATTACCTTTTTATTGATATAAAACTTTTGTGTGGGATAACCATCTACAGAAATGTTCAGGTTGGTACCAGCGGGATACAATTCCTTATATGGAAGTGCTTCTGTAAACCGGATCAGGCTGTCGAGCAATACCGGGAAACTGAGGCGGGGAAAATTAGATGGATTTTTTAAAGCATCCACATTTGTCAGGGAACTGGTCACATAAGGTATTTCCCCGAAATGAATACCCAGCTGCAGAAACAGGAAGGAGCGCAGGGCACCGATATCAGAATAACGTTGATTGAATTCATCTTCAGTCATCCTTTTTTCCTGCACCATTACCAGAAAATGTTCCAGGGCATCATTACAATTTATAATCAGTTCATAAAAAGGACGAGGGCTCGCATACGGATTTCCAGCGGCCACGGTATGGGTGCTGATCTGACGCAGTGATTCATTGGCATTATTGGTATAGTTCAGCAGGTCACCCCGGAGTTCGTTCAGGATTACATAACGATCGGCCAGTGCCATAAACTTTCCGTAAATACCAACCACAGCCGCATCAGCATCATATACATTCTGGTAAGCGTTGGTTACATCCAGCTGGTCCTGGGGTTTGATATCAAACACCTTTTTACAGCCAGGTAATACGGCTACGGCCATCAGCAGGGCGAGTCCGAGGAAATTAATACGCTTCATAGTTATCTTATTAATCATGTCAGCAAATTCTGTTTCTGTCAATTAATTATTCTTAGAATCCGAGTTTAACTCCCAGGGTGGCAGAACGGTAAAGCGGATCCAGTCCGGTATCGATCCCCTGTCCATACAGGCTTGGACTTGCACTGAACTCCGGATCAAAACCCATGTATTTTGTAAACGTCAGCAGGTTGGTTCCGGTAATATATACAGTTGCATTTCTAACGAATTCGCCTTTCAGGGGTAATTGGTAAGAAAGCGAAGCTTGACGCAGCCGGAGGTAAGAACCATCTTCGATCCAGCGGTCACTGAAACGGCTGTTCCCCAGCGGATCTCCATACGTTGCTTTCGGCATATTCGTTACCTGTCCTTCTGCTCTCCAGCGATTGAGCACACTGTTCAACTGGTTATCGGTAGTGCTGGCTGATTCGAGGCGGTAGCGTGTATAGTTAAATACTTCATGTCCGCCGGCAAACGTAAAGAGTGCTTCGAGCTGAAAGCGACGGTAAGTCAGTTTGCTGGAGAAGCCACCAAAATACTCCGGCATCGGGCTGCCCAGTACACGGCGGTCATTTTCATCAATTACTTTATCGCCATTGAGATCGGAGAAACGGATATCACCGGCACCGAATGATGTATAACTGCCGTCTGCATTTTTCACTTTCAGTCCGGCAGCCGCTGCATCAGCAGAAGTGCTGTACACCCCATTGCTGATATAGCCATAGAATAAACCGGCAGGACGATCTCCTTGTGTAAGTAAGGTAGCGCCTGCATATTCAGTGAGGAAACGGCCACCCGGTACATGGTTTACCATATTACGGACAGTGGCGATATTTCCACTCACATCCCATTTGAGGTTTTTCTTATTAATGAGGCGTACACCCAGGGTTGCTTCCACCCCGGTATTTTGCATAGCCCCGTTATTGGTCAGGATGGTATTGAATCCGGCCCCACCGGTAATCGTTTCATACACCAGCATGTTGCGGGTCTTGGTGTGGAAAACATCAGCCGTGAAAGTCAGGCGGTCATTCCAGGCCGATACATCCACGCCGGCATTGAATTTTTCGCTGGTCTCCCACTGTAATGCGGGATTAGGGATACCATTGCGCACGAGTCCCTGCATGCCCAGTAAGTTCTGGGAAGTATAGGTCTGGCGGGTGGAGTAGTTTCCAATATCATCATTACCGGTCATGCTCCAGGAAAGACGGAGTTTAAAGAGGTCAATTTTTGAATCGGCCATAAAGTTTTCAGAAGATAATAACCAGGCAAGGCTGGCTGAAGGAAGTACGGCGAAATGATTGCTATTGATCAGCACCCCGTTTTTCACCTGTGTACCAAAGCGGGAAGATCCGTCAGCGGCTGCATTGAAAGCAAGGAAGAGTTTATTCTTGAATCCGTATTCTGCGTTGAAATAAGTATTCATCCAGTTCCACTCCCCGATCCCGCCGCCTACCTGGCGAAGGGCATTCAGTCCGTTTTGTACACTCACGAGATCATCGGTGGCTGAATTAAAGCCGAGTGCATAATCCTGTTCGGCATCGCTGTGCTGGTAACGTAATCCCAGGCGGGAAGTGAACTGATGATAGCGGCGGATGGTTTTGCTGAACTCAACCCTGCTGTCTGTATAAAAAGAGAAGAGACGTTTTACCTGTGTTCCCAGCCGGCTGTCGGCCACCGCATTGCTGAGGGTATCATCCTGAACCCCTTTACGCGGGATAAAAACGTTTTCTCTCACTTTGTCATAAGTTACGCCAAAGAGGGTACTGGCGCTTAATGATTTTGAAATTTCGTAATTGAATTTAAATGAACCAAAGAACCGGTAGTACTTATTAAAGGCCTGCATATTATTGATCAGTACGGCCGGGTTACTCTTGCCCAGGATATCGGTATCAGCGAAGTTTGGAGAAGTGACTCCTTTATCATTTACTTCCCGATCCAGCATAAAGGGGGCCTTGGTCAGTGCCAGGAATAAAGGAGCAGTCTTATCAGAAATTCCCTGGTCACGCAGGTTTTGTTCATTGTAGGTAAATGACAGATTGGCCGAACCGGTAAACCGTTTGGAGAAATTGAACGCCGCATTGAAACGGGTATTATAGCGGTTCATATCTGTAGAACGGATCGTTCCTTCCGCTTTTGCATAACCCACACTCAGGGCATAGGTGGCGATATTGTCACCCCCGGTTACCCGCAGAAAATAGTTATTGGTGAGGCTGTTGTTAAATACTTTATGCTGCCAGTTGGTATTATTATGATAACGGTAATAGTCCGGATTGCCGGTTGTATCATCGTTCATAAAAGGCATCGCATTGATTTCGGAAGAAGAGAGTCCTTTGCTTTGCAGCATACCGGAGAGGTATACCCGGTAATCATCCGCATTCATCACCGGTAAGGAAGATGGCTGCTGGTTGTAAGTAGTATAAGCGCCGAAATCGATATGGGTGGCTTGTTGTTTGGCGCGTGAGGTGGTGATGAGGATGGCCCCGTTTGCACCTTTGGTGCCGTAAATGGAGGCGGCATCTTTTAACACGGTCACATTGTCGATATCCTGCACATTGATGAGGGCAAAGGGATTGGTGTAATTATTGGCGATGATACTTTGACCGTAGTCATTCACATCATAGATCATTCCATCCACGATCACGAGCGGCTTGTTGGTGCCATAGAGTGAATTATACCCGCGGAGAAAAAGGTTGGCGCCTGCGCCGGGTGTACCGGAACGACGGGTGCTGTTCAGGCCTGCTACTTTCCCTTGCAGTAATGCATCCAGTGTTTCCATTGGCCTGGACCATTCATCACTGAGCTGCAATCTGGAAGAAGCTGTAGTGGTATTACGCATTGGTGCAGTGGCGAGCGGACTGGTCAGGGGATCCTGGAAGCCGTTATTTCCTTCTTCCAGCAGTGACACGTCAATCTGCTTTCTTCCTTTCAGGGGAATCTGTTTGGTATCGTAGCCGTCGGCCGATACAAGGATATCCTCATAATAAGTTGGCACATTCAGTTTAAATGAACCATTGGCATCGGTGATGGAGGCGGATACATTCGGAAGACTGATCCTGGCTCCGGTAATTCCCTTACCGGTAGCCGCATCACGGATGGTGCCGGTTACCTGGGTCTTTACAACGGCCACGGTATCTTTCTTTGGCGCCGGTTGCTGAGCGGTACTGTCCTGCATAGCTGCCAGTAAAACCATTAAACCTAAGGCTTTTCTGAATCCGCTTGTAATAGTTGAATACATATCTATGTAAATTTTCTTGAATCAATCAGTTTATAAACTTGGTACCAGTTTAATATAATCACAGACCAGCGGGTTCACCGCTGCCGAAGTGGAGTTTGCCGCCACCAGGTAAAAATTGTAAACCGCCTGATATTGAGCAAGGGTAAACTCACCCAGGTAGACTTCATTGAAATTGTTGGAAGGAACAGCGACATAAGGAAAAGCAGTAGCATTAGACACACCGGGTGCCAGCCGCTGGTTGAACGAAGCGGTCTGAAAGTCATTAACTGCGACCCAATACGCTTTGTATTTCACTGAAGGCACTTCTTCGACCTGATAACGGATATTAAATAAAGCCACCCCATGACTATACACTTCCACGTCTTTGAAATCTTTCCCGGTTAAAGGGTTGTAGCGATCTCTGAAATAAGTATTACCCCGGCGGTCATGGCTGGTACCGCTATAATTTTCTCCCTGGATCAGGATAGTTTTAAGCTTTGATGCCGGTAGAATATTGATCCGGTTCATGATATAAACAATACCGTTACTGGTTCGGATAGTGCTGACAATGGCACTACGTTCGACCGGCAGTTTTGTACCTGATTTAGACAGGATCGTATCCGGAATGGTACCCGGCTCATAGAGCGTATCTACGGCAAAATCACGAACGACATTCCAGCCGGTAACGAGAACATTGCTATCGGCGGTATTGGTCACGTAATAGGGTGCAAAGCGTGCCTGTTCCTCATCCCAGGCTGCATCTTCCAGCATAAACAGGGTAAACTGTTTTTTCTCGTCACGCAGATCATGCACTTTATTCCAGAACAGGTTAGTAAATATGGAATCAGTACCGGCCTGGTAAATGGGTTCACCCGTAACCGGATTCACCCCGATCACCACGGCATTGGTGGCATCAAACACATTCCGGAACAAGGATAGCATAAAGGCTTTTTGTTTGGCGGGCGACTGGCTGCCGGCTACTATATCCCAGCAATTATCGAGGGCAGGAAGCATTTTATCTACCTGCTGAAGTAGCCCGTTAGCTGCATACTGATCCGTAGTGGTTATCACAGCGGAACCAATCGCGGTACCTTTCATGGTAAGGTATTTCCCATTGGCCATTAAGATCCGGGTCGTGCTTGTTACCTCTTTCGTGCTGTACAGCTGAGTGGCGATATGATTTCCGATAAACTGTTTCAGTTTAACCGGATCATTCTTAACGGCTGCATCAAGGGTAGCCAGTTCGGCATTACCGGGTGCAAACACGGTATAGGTTCTTGACGAAGCAATTACCGCATCATACCCTGTTTGCTTAAGGTATCCGGCAAACGTGCTCAGATCGGCTTTTTCACTGATCAGGGCCATCAGGTTCTTTGTTAATGACGGATCAGTCACTGCGGTCTGGTCATCTATTGTTTTTTTACACCCGCTACCAAAGATTCCGGCTGTCATCAGCGCACAGGCGATCATCCAAATCCTGCTTTTCATGTGTCTTTTATTTATGTATGCCCCAGGCATAGTCGTTTCAAAATAGTACTTCATGGGCGACCCATTCCGGTCCCCTGTTTAATCTTACAAGAAAATCTTGGTGCCATCGGGTTTGAACCGGGGCAGTACCTGATTTTCATCTACCGGGATAAAGTGAATCATATCCAGGTTATTGTTATTCTGTGTACCCACCAACGGAGTGATCCGGATGGTTTGTTGTTGTGTGGTGGTGAAGTCAATGACACCCACCTGGCGGGATGCCCAGAGGTTGGAGGTATTTTCTGTGTACCGTTTCCAGCCAATGGCTTCCAGTTCAGCATCCGTTCCGGCAGGTCTGGTTTCTGTAAAATTCATGGTCCGTTGCATCAGCACTCCGTTTACATTCACCTGGCAGAGCATATTGGAACTGCTGGATTGTTTTTGTTGTCTGTAACAAACCCATACTTTATACCGGCCTTTCACAATCGGTGGTGTTTTCATTTCCCACCAAACCGGGCGATTGGGTAAGCCCATCGGAAGCATGTTTATATCGTTATTATAAGCATAGTTCGTAATGGAGCTTGCAGAAGAATAAATGTATGACAGCGTATTGGTACCTGCCAGCGGGCCCCAACCCCAGTAATGATCCTTGATAGGTTTATCCGCTTCAGTAGGTCTGGTAAAATTGTAGTTTGCCCTTTTATAATAAGCCGGCAGTTTCATAATTTCTGTGAAAGAAGATACATCCCAGTAAAGGGCTGTCGGTTTGCGGTACTTCACCATAAAGTGTGCTTTTGCATCATGCCAGACTCCATTGGTGGCGGCCACATCACTTTTGGTCCTCTCCAGTCTTATTCCTGGCTCAATTACGCCGTTAAACTCATCTTCATTCACCACCACCTGCTGTTCAATCAGTTTGATACTGATTACTTCCTGCGGCAGCCATGTTTCGTGGGTGGCTGTTCCGATGATATCACCCAGGAATTTCAGACCTTCGGTAACGTGGTAAGCCACATACATATTCAGGCTGTCATTGGCCAGGGCCGGGTTACCTGTTTGTGAATACCGGGCTTTTAGTTGGGCATAGGAGGCAATTCCACTATCAGCAAGGGCCTGGTTACTTTCCGCAATCACTGTTTTCCAACGGTTGTTCAGGTTGGCATCCACGGTATTCAACCGGGTATAGAATCCGGTTTCCTGTAAAGCTTGTACGAAAATGGAATACTCTGATTTGGCGGCCAGTTGTTCAGCAATTGTCTTTGTCGCCGGCAACATGACTTCATCAATAATATGGATGATCCCGTTCCCGGTTCTGATATTGGACTCATAAATGGTAGCCTGCCGGTTGACCACATAACTGGACACGCCGGATTTATTGACAACGGATGTAACCAGGAACTGTCCAAACATCGTGATTACCGGCAATTTTCCATCAGTAAATGAACCTGTAAAGACGGTATCCTCCAGCAGGTGCAGGCGGACCATGTCCTTCAACGTGTTCAGATCGGCTGCTTCCACCGTCGTCACATTCAGCTTGGCCAGGTATTTTGTCACCGCACTGTTGGTGGGTGCAAAACAGGTATAAGCGCCATAGGCATTCAGGAAGGCGGAGGTTTCCGTTCTGTCCAGGATCTGCCTGAACAGCGAAAATGAATCCGCCCGTTTATCCAGATAACCGACAATGTTTACATCGTTCGTGGTGGACTCCACGATCTCCGTCTTTTTGCACGATTGCAGTGCAAACAGGGCGGCCATAAACATCAGCAGGCCCGATAATATGAATACGTTTCTTTTCATACTTCTGGTTGTTATTATTTATAAAAAGGATTTTGTACTAAGAGTTTATTGGTCTGTAATTCGTAGAGATAAATGGGCATATAGTGACAGTTCCGGTCCTGCATTTTCGCCTGGGCGGATTGCTGCAGGTTGGATGGTACACTGATGGCCACCATATTCAACAGGATACTCAGACGTTGGTAATTGTTACGCTTTGCATTCCGCAGTACATCAAACCAGCGTTTGCCTTCAAAACATAATTCACGGGAACGTTCCAGCAGTATAAAATCCTGGATCAGGTTTTTATCTCCGGGTGCAGGTGAAAGATCGGTATCCGTCAGGGCATTCGCTCTTCTGCGTATCGTATAAACAATGTCCAGGGCTGCCTGCCCCTGGCCGGTTTCATTGAGTGCTTCTGCTTTCAGTAGCAGGATATCCGCATAGCGGTAAAAGAACCAGTGCGCATAACTCTGATCGGCCGTACGCTGTGTGGTCGTGGTCGCCCCGATATATTTCCAGACCGTGCTGGTCGCGGCTCTTACAGAACCTCCGTCTGCCCGGATATCGTAGTTCTGGTCATTGGTAAAATCAACAGTGAATACCCGGTCCATGATATCAGCGGCAGCTGTCCAGCGACGGTTACTCAGTGAAGCGGAGAACAAGGTAAAATAGGGATTCAGTCGTTGGGGATCAAACTGCAATTCAAAAATCCCTTCGTTAGAATTACCGGTGTAATACAGGGTGTTAAACCAGTTTTCATTATACTCATACAAGGGAGGGTTAATGTTGGCGCCGCGGATCAGGCCAAACTTTTGTGAGTTGATGATTTTATCACAGGCGGCAATACACTCGGTGTATTTATCCATCCAGAGGTATACATCGGCGAGGATGGCGTTGATGGTATAGACAGTGACCCGGCCTTTATCAGATGCCACATCGCCAAACGTCAGTACTGCTTTTGCTTCCGCTTCAGTCAGGTCCTTTACGATCTGTGCCAGTACTTCTTCCTTGGTTGATTTGGCAATCGGTTGAATATTCTCATCACTGAGCGTGGCATCCAGTTTCAGGGGAACATCTCCAAAAGTCCGAACCAGGTAGAAATACATAAGGGCGCGGATGGTCTTGGCTTCGCTCAGGTAATTATCCAGTTGTGCCTGGGTGAAGGTATTATCACTGGCCAGTACTTCAGGCGCTTTCTCAATAACGGTATTGCAGAAATTGATGGTCCGGTAAAAAGGACGCCAGTTGGCGTTCACGTTGGCCGCCTGGATATTCACATTAACCAGGGCGATATCATCACTGCTGGTAAAAGTGGCATTGGCAATATTATCAGCCCTGGATTCGCCCCATACAAAAAGCAATTCAGCGAGTGAAGGAATATAATCCGTGCGTCCGTAGATGCCGGTTGAGGGCTCCATCATCGAAGAATAGATGCCGATAACAGAAGCCTGCACCTGTTCCTTGGTTTTCCAGAATTCTTCTTTAATAATTCCATCCTGGGGCTTGAGGTCCAGCCATTTTTTACAACCCACTGAAGGGAGGAGCAGGAGCAGCAGGATCGCGTATAAAATCGTTTTTTTCATGTCTTGAATGTTTTATATTAAAAACCTGCCACGAGGCCAAGGGTGATTGTTTTTGCCGGAGGCGTCATCGAGTAATCGTAAGACACCCTGAACGGATCAGATCCGCGGAAAGAGACTTCCGGATCCTGTCCCAGGTACTTGGTAAAGGTCAGCAGATTCTCCGCCGTGATATAGGCACTGAGTGTTTTCATTTTCAATTTGGACAACACTTTTTTATCAAATGTGTAGCGGGCGGTAATGGTCCGGAACCGGATATAGGAAGCGTCTTCCACATAGCGGTCACTGCCCAGCCAGTTAAAGCCGCCACTGATTAATGCTCTCGGAATATCGGTTACATCGCCTTCTTTTCTCCAGCGGCGAAGGACGGCCGTACTCTGGTTATCGAAATAGAACATATTAGTGCTGTTCATTTTGGTGCCATTCACCACTTCATACCCCCAGCGGAAACTGAAGAAGGTAGAAATTTTCAGGTTCTTCATGGTCAGGGAAGGACCGAAGCCTCCGGACAATTTCGGGTTACTGTTACCGAGGTATACCACATCCTTATAATCGATATTACCGTCATGGTTGATATCTTCATACATGGCATCCCCTGGCTGGAATACATAATCCACAGACGGATAGCTGAAACGCATGTAGATGATCTGGCCGTTGGGACCGATGATCGGTTTGCCATCAGCGCCCCGGGCAATGGTGGCATCCTTGTCTTTATAAACACCGGCATATTTAAATCCGTAGAAAGATCCAAAGGGATTATTCACCTGGAGTAACCGCAGGTATTCGCCGTTTTTGGTTACGTCTCCTTTGGAGTTGGGATAGTATTCTGAAATTTCACGAATTATATTTTCGTTACCGGAAATATTGAAATCAAAGCCGATGGTGGTGGTCTTAGTTTTGTAAGGCTGTGTCCATACGGCCACTTCCCATCCCTGGTTATCCATGATACCCACGTTCTGAAAGATGGTATTGTACCCGGTATAAGAAGCGATCTGTAAACCGTCGAAGAAAAGGTCCTTGGTCCGGTTGCGGTAGACTTCCGCATCAATACGGAATCGCCCTTTGAACATACTCAGGTTGGCTCCGATATTGAGTCCGTGCAGTTTTTCCCAACGCAGGTTCTTCAGCTCCATCCGGGAAGGATAAACGCCGGCCTGACCGAGGTATGAATAGTTGAATGTGGTATAGGTATTAAAGAACAGGTAATCCCTGCTGGGTACTTTCCCGGAAATACCATAACTGGCCCGGAAACTCAGGTCATCGATCTTTTTGGCATTCTTCAGGAATTTCTCTTCCGAAATCCTCCAGCGGAAGGATAAGGATGGGAATAAACCATACCGGTAATTCGGACCGAAGCGGGAGTTTCCATCCCCACGTACCATTGCATTGAACAGGTATTTATCCTTAAAACTATACTGGGCACTCAGGATACCACCGATTGAACGGGTCTGAGTGGTACCTGATACGGCCCGCAGTTCAGAATTCTGTGTACGGGAAGGAATGGAAGGATCAACCAGTAAGGAAGAAGCGGTATTGGAGGTCATGATCTCCTGGAAAACCGCTTTATAATCATTGGTCAGCACTTTCATGAAAGCCACCAGGTTATGCTTTTCACTTTTAAAATTCGGGGTATACAACAGGGTGGATTGGGTCGATACGTTGAAGGCATCTATATCGCCATCGTAGGCCCGGTTCACCACGGTCTCTGTATTGGGTCTTCCGGTGGCAATCTGCGGCAGGAAGCTTTTATTCTTTGTATTGTTGATATCAAACTGGATATCAAATGTGGCTTTCAGCACATTGCGGACAATGAAGTAGTCCACCAGGAAACGGGGCACGATCCTTTCACCCAGCACATTGTATTTAGCCTTGGCTGCCATCGCCACCGGATTGTAGATCCGTGTGTAAGCGCCTTGTACGTTGGCTGCCGGTGAAAAATAATTCGTAGTCAGGTTGCCCAGCTCATCATACTCAAACACACTCATATTGGGCATTTTGATATAGGCCATTCCGCGAATGGAAGATTCCCCACTGGCAGAACTGCCACCCAGGTAGTTCCGGTCCTGGTCGGTATGGGTAAAGGAGACACTGGTAAAGAATTTGATTTTTTCTGATACGTTGAAATCCAGATTGATCCTTGTATTCAACCGCTGTAATGAAGTACCCAGCGTGATACCCGTCTGATCAAAAAGTCCGATCGAAGCAAAGTACTTGGCTTTCTCTCCACCACCGGTCAGGCTCACGGTATGATCCTGCAGGTTACCGGTACGGGATACGGCGTCTACCCAATTCGTATTGTTGCTGTAATTATTATACCAATAAGGATCGTTGGGATCATAGTTGAACTCCCGGACCTGGGTGGTATTGAGCGGTGTACCGGTGCGGTTCATCACTGCTTCCGGAATCAGGGTGGAATACTGGTCACCATTCAGTAAAGGAATCGCATCGGGTACGAGGGATACAGAGCCTTTGAACGTATAGTTAATGGAAGGTTTACCGATCACCCCACGTTTGGTGGTAATGATGAGTACGCCATTGGCACCACGGGAACCCCAGATACCGGTGGCGGCTGCATCTTTCAGTACCGTGATATCTTTGATATCGGCCGGAGAGATGTTCAGTAACTGGGCATAGCCTTGTTCATCGGCTGTACCGAAGTTAAAGTCACTCGGAATTTCAGTTTCCAGCGGCATTCCATCCAATACGATCAGTGGAATACCGGTGGTATTGATGGAAGATACCCCGCGGATCCGGATATTCATCGCGGCACCGGGGTCGCCACTGCTGGCCGTGATATCCACACCACTCAGTCGTCCCTGCAGGGCCTGGTCTATACTGGCTGATTGCATTTCCTCGAGATCTTTGGCACTTATTTTAGCGACAGCCGTGGTCAGGTTCTTTTCCTGGATATTGACCATCCCGTTGGAGGAAGTGGGCCGTGACATGATCACGACTTCGCCCAGATCGGTCTGCGAGTCTTCCATCATGATGGTAAACTCCGTTTTGGTGCCTACCGGAATGGTTTGTGTTTTATAACCGATAAAGGAAAAAGAGAGTTTATATTTTGTATTTACATTTTTTAATACAAAATTACCCTCGATATCGGTGGAGGTCCCACTGACAATCCGGTTATCCGCATCCATCACGGAAACAGATACCCCCTGCAACGGGTTTCCCTTTTTATCTGCGATCTTACCCCTGATTACCACCTGTGCCGACACGGTCAGTCCGATGACCAGCAGAAGCATTGTAGCCGCAGATTTCATGAATATATTCTTCCACATACTGAATGAGTTTGGATGGATGATTAATTTTTCCGTAAATAGTTATCGATCAGGTGAATGGTAGCCCGGTTGCTCAGGTTATTACTGCTGGAGAAAATAACATTCGCTGTCCGGTTCATCATATCACTGACTATTAAATTATTGACCGTGTTATTATTAACAAAGATGGTGGACGGGTCCCCGTTCGGGAATTTGTACAATGTTTCTATGCTGCCGCTTTCCTGTCCGTCGGTAGCGATATTCCGTTTATTCAGAATATGGTAGTACAGGAAATTGATCACTTTGTCTTTATCTGCCAGCGAAGATGGATTGAACGTGGGCACCATATTCGGCGCAGTACCGGTACCTGGTAAGAGGCCGGCATTTACGGCAGCCACGATAGCCGCATTATTCGGAATAAAGAAAGTATAGAATGAACCGGAGGCCACTCCGACAATTTCCTTCGTTGTGTTATTCCAGATCGCTGAACTTCTCAGGTACTGGAAGAAATTATAAAACTGTGAGGTTGCGGCCGAAGTTCCCCCAAGTGTTTCAAGATGGCGGCCCGGGGCCAGTTCACTGAACTGAAGAATTTTATCCAGGTAATAAACCGTTCCGTTTTTTGCTGTTTTGGTATCAGTCACATTGGCCACTGTTGCTGCATCCCCGTTACCTGCCGCCATCACGGTGTTATTGGAAAATTTAATGAACTCGCCGGAATAGGTCAGTCCCACACCAGGATTTACGAGGCTGGTGATATTCCGGCCGGGAATCACGTGCATGTTCAGAATACGTTGCAGCCGAACCAGGGCCGATGAACCGGTCAGCTGGGTGCCGCCTCCCGGAGGAATATAGCGCCATTGTTCGTTTACATTATTACTTACGGTCGGGTCAGCATAATAACCGGCTGCATTGAAGGCCGCGTTGCTGATCAGGAAGAGGGTATAGTTCTGGCTGATATTTGATATCTGGAATTTGAGGTCCAGGTTCAGCAGACTGGTCATAATGGAATAGTTCGGATCCAGGTAGGCTTTTCCGTATACACTGCTGAATACATTGGCCTCCTGTACTTTGTTCGTACCATAGAAAATACCGTTGCTGAGAATTTTTTTATCTACAACGTTAGTAGCCGGATCAAAGCGTGCTTCTTCACCTACAGAATTAAAGGTAGAAGCAAATTTGGATGGCCATACGGCGGTACGCCACATATGCGCATTCACAAAATCATAAATCACGCTGATGGGCATAGCATCCAGGCTGGTATAATGTTCAAGCAGCACGGAGTTTACATAGGCGGTCAGCGTGGCATTATCCGGAACGAACATCGTATAAGAATCCGACTGTCCGTCATTATCCTGCAGTTTCAGGAAGTTTTCGTTATTGGGGGAGAAAGCCAGGCTGGCGTTATATACTTTGGTGAACACATCAACGGCGTTGCCGGTAACGGTTTTATAATTGTCCGTCACTGTTGCATTGATCACATACTGCACCAGGAACTTATCCAGTATTTTCTTGAATTCGCTGTAATTGGGATTACTGCCGATATACTGATCCAGGCTGGGCAATGACGTGATCACGCGGTCCACCACATGAATCACCCCGTTCTCTGCCGGAATATCTTTCAACACCACTTTGGCATCGGCCACATTAAAGCCGGTGTACGTGGAGCCGGGATAGAAATAATTATAATCCGTAGCAGTAAGTGACTTACCGGTCATGAAACCCGTTTCAAATATGGGTACGTATTTATTGTTATTGTCCGCATCCACATAATAAAAGGTTCCATTATTGTTCCGGTTTGAAGCAATTGCTTTTATATTACTTCCGGCCGTGTTTACGCCGTCATATACCCCGGTATAACTGGCCGTACGGCGTTTGAAGGCCCCGTTTTCCACCCACCCGTTATTACTCTGAAAATCAGATATACGTTCCTGTTTGAACGCATTATACACGAGTGAATAGGTCACAATTTTCCGACAGTCGTTGGAATCCAGGTCACTGATACCACTCAGGCCATTGGCCGTGAAGTAAACCTGGAAGGCGGAATCGTGCGGTACGAAAGCCGTCCAGTATCCGGCCCCGGTGAGGGTTTGCTTATACCCCGCTTTATCCACTGCGGCGAGAAAGGTTTTAAAGTTTCCTTTATCTTCCAGCACTTTGTAAATGCCCGGCTCCAGTGTCTCGGGTCTTCCATAATAATCGTCCAATGCTTTCTTACGGCATTGCACCAGGGTAAGTGCGGAGATTACCACTAACAATAAACTGAGTTTACGCCTGTACATACGGTATCATTTTATAATCACCAGAATAAAAAAAACCGGGTAAGGCAGGAGCCTTCCCGGTTAATGCAGAAATATATTGAGCGCACATAAATGCAGCTTGGTTCTGAAATAACATGTTGTTCATATAAGCAATTAGCAATCATCTGGCTTAAAACCCCGTTTTCCCGGCCAGATACAGTCGAAAAACTGTACTAAATAACTGATTGATTGAGAAGAAACCATCCTGATGCATCCTGCGAAACAGACTTTAGAAAGGAAGGAAATGTGAACTGCCTTTAAAGTTTGACAGATCTACCTGAAAAAAAAAGGAGCGATAAGCGCATTTGAAATTGATTATTACTGTTTTATGTACCGATATTGGGTTCCTTTCTTCCTAAAAAATTCAGAAAAATGCAAGTCTAAGGATCTTGCAATTTTTTACGCAATCGTTCCCGGAACACCGGTATCAGCTTTTACTATCTTTCTTTAGATGAATCTGCCTTCCAACAGGTGTCAGTCCATATAAAAAACCTCCCTTAATGGCACGGAAACAGGGGAATTGTCATCATTACTCTCCATAATATCCTTCATATAGGCCCACCACTTTTTCATAATGGCCTGGGCAGGTAATACTTCCATATTTGCCGGATCCTCCACTTTCAACACTCCAAACAGAAAACCGGTTTCTTCTTCCAGGAAGATCGAATAGTCGCTGATCCCGTTATCTTTCAGCAGTTGCGATAATTCAGGCCAGATTTCATCATGCCGCTTGCGGTACTCCGCTTCCTGCCCCTTGAATAATTTCATTTTGAAAGCCAATCGTTGCATATAAAATAATTTATAGATTTAAAGTATCTGAACAAGCCCTGTCAACTGTCACGTACTGTCTGTTTTTTTTAGTCGTATGAATGTACCAAATCTCCGGTTTTTGAATGAATTTTACGACACACTGAATTAAAAGCATAACGATTGCATATGAAAAGAATCCTCTTGCTCACCGGTTTTTTGTCGCTGATACTCTCGTCTTTCAGCCAGTCTTTACCCAAGCGTAAAAAGATCCTGAAGTCGATGCAGCTGACCAACCAGTATTTCATGAACAAATGGCCGGATGCGGGTAAATCCATATTTACCAATATCGAACGCCCCAGTAATATCTGGACGAGGGCGGTCTATTACGAAGGATTGATGTCGCTCTATGGCATTGATAAAAAGAAAACCTATTATGATTATATGCTCCAGTGGGGCGAGAAACATAAATGGGGACTGCGTGGCGGCATCAAAACCCGTAATGCGGATAACCAGTGTTGTGGTCAGACGTATATAGATATGTATATCCTCGATGGACAGCAACATCCGGAGCGGGTAAAAGATATCAAAGCCTGCATTGACACCATGCTCTCCACCCCTAAAGTGGATGACTGGAACTGGATCGATGCCTTGCAGATGGGCATGCCGGTATTTGTCAAACTGGGCAACCTCTATAATGACACCCGCTATTTTGACCGGATGTACGAGATGTATGCTTTTACCAAATACAAACATGGTGGCAAGGGTTTGTACAATGCCGCTGAAAAACTCTGGTGGAGAGATAAGGACTTTGTACCACCTTATAAAGAACCCAACGGGGATGACTGTTACTGGAGCCGTGGCAATGGCTGGGTAGTGGCCGCCCTGGTAAAAACACTGGAAGCCTTACCTAAATCTGATCCGCATTACAATGAATACCTGCAGGATTATAAAGACATGTGTGCCGCCCTCCTCCCCCTGCAACGTACGGATGGTTACTGGAATGTAAGTCTGAACGACCCCAATCATTTTGGTGGTAAAGAAGTTTCCGGT
>DAORKK010000038.1:9173-25471 GCA_035439525.1 Chitinophagaceae bacterium | reverse complement strand
TCTTTAATGTTCAAAGACCCCCGATACAAAGGCATTTTCTTCATGCTCCTGGCAGCCCTGGGCTTTTCCGTTATGGGCGGGGCGGCCAAGGCACTGAAAGGAAGTTTCAGCGCCGGACAACTGGTCCTTTACCGGAACGGGATCGGGCTGTTGTTTTTATTACCCGGCCTTTTTATAAAACCGCCGGTACAAGTGGGGGGTAAACTGCTCCGCCTTGTTTTCCGGGGTTGTATGGGGGCTACGGCTTTATATACATTGTTGTATTGCATTCTGCATATTCCGTTGGGTACTGCGATGAGTTATAACCTCACGTCCACCTTGTTTATCGCGGTATTTTCCTGGATGGTTTTTGGGGAACACCATGGAAAGGGTGTAGCATTTGCCGTGATCCTGGGATTTGCCGGTATGCTGCTGATCTATAAACCCGTGATGCACCTGCCCTGGTACTACCACGTGGCCGGTTTGATTTCCGGTATCAGTTCGGCAATCGCCTATATGACCGTCAACCGCCTGGCGAAGTTTTATGATCCCCGGATCATTGTGCTTTCCTTTCTCTCCGCCGGCTTCATTATACCACTCGTTACGATGTTACTGCATTACGGCTTTGGCTTGCAGGCCGACGGCTTATTCATCATTGATTTCCGTGCACCGCAAGGTGTGGAATGGGGCTGGATGCTGCTGATGGGTATTTCGGCCCTGTTGGGTCAGTATTTTGTTACACGCTCTTATGGGGCAGACAAAGCCGGGATCGTATCGGTATTCGGATATGCCAATATCATTTATTCGGTATTCATCGGCCTGCTGCTGAATGATCCATTCCCCGACTGGTTCAGCTGGGCCGGCATTTTCTGCATCATCGGCAGCGGTACAATTATCGCCTTGAAGAAAGGCAAACAAAAGAGCGTGGCCTGATCTTTCTTTATTATTTTAGGATCAAATTCACGCCATGTTAAAAAAGATCCTCTGCTCCCTTCTTTTTTTCAGCAGTCTGCAGCTATCCGCACAGGTATTATCCCTGCGTGAGCAGGCTCGTGTAATGGATGAGTTAATGGGGGACAGGCTGAATAACCTGTTGCCATCACTGATGGAAAAAAACAAGGTGGACATGTGGGTGCTGATCAGCCGGGAATATAATGAGGATCCGGTATTGAAAACGATGTTGCCCGCGGAATGGCTCTCGGCCAGGCGGAGAACGATCCTTGTTTTCTATAATAACCCGGCCAAAAAGCAATTGGAGAAACTGGCTATTGCCCGTTACAATGTAGGCGAACATATCAAGGCCGCCTGGGACATGAAGCAATTTCCCGATCAGTGGGAAGCGCTCGCAGACCTGATCCGTTCACGCAACCCGCAACAGATCGCAGTGAATATCTCGAAAAATTATGGACACGCCGACGGACTTGACCATACGGAGTATACCGAATTGATGGAAAAACTGCCGGCTGCCTTTAAATCCAAAGTGGTTTCAGCAGAAACCCTCGCGGTGAACTGGCTGGAAACCCGCACCGAACGGGAAATGCAGCTCTATCCACAGCTGGTGGCCATGACCCATAAAATCATTGAAGAAGGTTTTTCAGAAAATGTGATCACTCCGGGTATTACCACCACCGATGATTTAGTCTGGTGGTTTCGCCAGAAAATCCGCGACCTCGGTCTCGAGACCTGGTTCCACACATCGGTGGCCATACAGCGCAGCGATAGTTCCAGCTTTGAACACCTTCGCAGTTTTTCCAACCGGCCCAAAGATGAAGTAATCATTCCCGGCGATTTATTACACATAGATATCGGGATTACTTACCTGCGGTTGAATACCGATTGTCAGCAGCATGCCTACATTCTTAAACCGGGGGAGAGCAGTTTACCGCCGGCCTTACAACAGGCTTTTAAAAAAGCAAATCGTCTGCAGGATATACTCACATCCAATTTTATAAAAGGCCGCAGTGGCAACCAGATCCTGAGCGCCTCCCTCACTCAGGCAAAAAGCGAAGGCATCAAAGCCAGCATTTATACCCATCCCCTCGGATTTCATGGACATGCGGCCGGCCCCACCATTGGTATGTGGGACCAGCAGGGCGGTGTGCCCGGCAGTGGCGATTTTCCCCTGAACTACAATACTGCCTATTCTATCGAACTCAACGCCGCCAGCTTCATTCCCGAATGGAAAAAAGAAATCCGCATCATGCTCGAAGAAGACGGCTACTACGATGCGGCCGGATTCCGCTATATCGGCGGCCGGCAGAAAGCGGTGTACCTTGTTCAACGGCCGAAGGCCGCGATTGGGCAATGAATAATGAGTAATCAGTAATGAGTAAGATGGGAAGCCGCTGAAAGCTCCGTAACAGCCCGAAAGCGGGTCGTGTGTTATATATCCACTCTTCCCACTTTCAGAAGCCTTCCTTCCTATTAGTGTTTGCCCCCCATACTCATTACTGATTACTCATTACTCATTCTCCCTCTAAAAAAAATTTGGCAATATAAATTCTAATCGTATATTTGCGATATAAGATTAATCTATGGCCTTCCACAAGAAAGAAGAGTTTACCCAGAAAGAACAGGACCTCGCGGCCTTTGCGAAAGCGATGAGCCACCCTGCCCGGATTGCGATCCTGAAAATACTGGCGCAGCGTAATGAATGTATCTGCGGGGAGATCGTTGATGTGCTGCCCCTGGCCCAAAGCACCGTCTCCCAGCACCTGAAAGAATTAAAAAACGCCGGCCTGATCGACGGCACCGTCGAGGGTCCGCGCAGCTGCTATTGCATCAACTGGAAGGCTTTTGAAAAATTCAGCAGTGAATTCAATATACTTTTTAATCATTTGAAAGTGAAGAATGAGAAAGCATGTTGTTAGTTATTGTCACCCTTCGATACGTCCCGCGTGAATTAAGTTCTCTTACCCTGTAAAGATTCATCCGCGGGACTACTCAGGATGACACGAGCATCCCGCTTCGAAGGATGAAGAGTAGCTGGTGAATAAAAGATTTGAAAGCCGATTAAACCGATTTTATTAATAAACGAAATGTTCGTGTCAGACTGAGTAGTCCCGCTAATGAAAAAATACAAGGCTGGTGAAAATCCAAATGCGGGACGTATCGAAGGCGGACGAAACGCGGACGAAAGAAGAAAAAAACTATTTCCTTAAAACTATATCATCATGCAAACCGACGAACAACTCAAAGAAATCGTAAAACAGAAATACAGCGAAATTGCCTTGCAGGACAAGGAAACCAACCAGTCTTCCTGCTGCGGTTCGGGCTGCTGCTCGACCGAAGTGTATAATATTATGAGTGATGATTATACCGAACTGGAAGGATATAACCCGGATGCGGACCTGGGACTGGGCTGTGGTTTACCCACCCAATTTGCGAAAATAAAAGCCGGTGATACCGTGATCGACCTCGGCAGCGGGGCGGGCAATGATTGTTTTATCGCCCGTGCGGAAGCCGGTGAGTCCGGAAAAATTATCGGGATCGATTTCACCCCGGCCATGATTGATAAGGCCCGGGCCAATGCAGAGAAAAGAGGTTTTAATAATGTGGAATTCCGCCAGGGCGATATTGAAAAAATGCCGGTGACCTCCAATGTAGCCGATGTAATCGTGAGTAACTGTGTGTTGAACCTCGTTCCCAACAAAGACGGTGTTATCAGCGAAATTTACCGCGTGCTTAAACCCGGCGGTCACTTCAGTATCTCCGATGTGGTGCTGATGGGCGAACTGCCGGAATCTTTACAGAAAGACGCGGAAATGTATGCGGGCTGCGTGGCTGGCGCTATTCAGAAACAGGATTATCTCGGACTGATTGAAAAGAATGGGTTTAAAAATATTACCGTTCAGAAAGAAAAGCCGATCGTGATCCCCGACGATATCCTCAATAATTATCTCGGCACCAAAGAACTGGAAGATTTTAAAGCGGGTAAGACAGGTATCTTCTCCGTTACTGTTTACGCAGAAAAACCGGCGGCTTGTTGTGAGCCGGGAAGCGGATGCTGTTAAGAAACGGAGAGTGGAAAGTGGAGAGTGGAAAATGGGGGCACTTATCCGTAGTTATTGTTTTTTTTCACTTTAAATAGTATAGCCATGTACAAACACACACAAGACCCCGGAGACGGTGGTTGCTGCGGCATCGGATGCTGCTAAGAATGATTGGGGGAGCTGGGCTCCCCCACTTTTAAAAACCAACTCTGACTATGCAAAAAAAACTCTCCTTCCTCGATCGTTACCTCACCCTCTGGATCTTTCTGGCCATGGGAGTGGGAGTGGCCATTGGCTATTTTTTTCCCACAGCCGAGGGCTTTATCAACTCCTTCCAATCCGGCAGTACCAATATTCCAATTGCCATTGGACTTGTATTAATGATGTATCCACCCCTGGCGAAAGTGAAGTATGAAGAATTACCAAAAGTCTTTGCCAATAAAAAAATACTGGGACTCTCCCTGGTCCAGAACTGGATCGTGGGGCCCATCCTGATGTTTCTGCTCGCCGTGGTTTTCCTGCGTGATCATCCCGGTTATATGACCGGACTGATCCTGATCGGAATCGCCCGCTGTATCGCCATGGTGATCGTATGGAACGATCTCGCCGGAGGCGACCGGCTCTATGCCGCCGGACTGGTGGCGTTCAACAGCATTTTCCAGGTACTCTTTTATAGTCTCTATGCCTGGATCTTTATCACCAAACTACCGCCCTTACTCGGACTCAAAGGATATGAAGTCAATATTACCATCGGCGATGTGGCGCAAAGCGTGTTTATCTATCTCGGAATTCCCTTCCTGGCCGGATTGATTTCCCGCTATGTACTGATCAAATGGAAGGGCGAAGACTGGTTCAATAACCGCTACCTCCCGGCCATCAGTCCGATCACGCTCATTGCTTTATTATTCACCATCCTCGTGATGTTCAGCCTGAAGGGAAAACTGATCGTACAGATTCCCGGTGATGTTTTACTGATCGCCATCCCGCTCAGCATCTATTTTGCCATCATGTTTTTCTCGGCCTTCTTTCTGTCGAAAAAAGCAGGAACCGATTATCCCAAATCCGTTTCCCTGGCATTTACCGCCGCGGGTAACAATTTTGAACTGGGTATCGCCGTCGCTATTTCGGTATTCGGGATTGCATCACCGGCTGCTTTTGCCGCGGTGATCGGTCCACTGATCGAAGTACCCGTACTGATCTTACTCGTGCGCTTTGCACTCGCTCAACAACATAAATTCAAATCAACGAAAGCATGAAGAAGAAACTTCTCTTTGTTTGTATCGAAAACAGTAACCGCAGCCAGATGAGCCAGGCTTTTGCAAAAATCCTTGGTGGCGACCAGGTGGAGGCTTATAGTGCGGGATCCAAACCCTCGGGTATCGTAAACCCGAAGGCGATTGCAGCAATGAAAGAACTGGGATACGATCTCAGCACGCATGACAGTAAGAGCCTCGACGAAGTAACGGCTTTTGCTCCCTTTGATGTGGTGGTAACGATGGGTTGCGGTGATGCCTGTCCCTGGATGCCGGCCAAACGCTTTGTGGACTGGCAGATCCCTGATCCCAAACACATGGAGCCAGCGGAATTCAATACCGTGCGTGATTTTATCCGGGATAAAATTGCCAGCCTGCTGATCGAGCTGGCGGATTAATTCAGATACGCTTTCGGAATCGGGTTGTCGGTTGTTTCTCCCTGCCAGAAAACAGTGAGAATCCACCAGCGCTTACCGTCATACCATAATTGGATACTATTGATGCCCCGCATAAAGGGTTTCTCATCATTTAGAGTTCGCCTTGATTCATAGGTACTGAAAAGATGGACCACACTGCCGTATTGGTCCGTTTTCCGGCTGATTTCATTTTCAAAAAACCCGTCCTTCTCGAGGGATGGGCCGGCTGTTTTGATATAATCCTCCAGCGTCATTACCCGTTTACCCATCATTCCATCTGGTTTCTTACCGGTGGCCACGAGTTTGGCTTCTGGTAAAAACAGGGTTCGCATCCGGTCCCAGTTGCGGGTTTGTCCTGCCGGACCTGAAATCACCGAATACAGCGCCGCAATAATCGCATCCTGGCTTTCCACATCCTTCGGTTCCGCGGGAATACTGTCTGTGATTACACGGGCGTTGGCTTGTACCTGTATAAACAGGGATACGATTAAAAAGGAAAGTATGGGTCGCATGGGCTGATTTTAGGACAATTTACAATCTTGTCCGGTGAAATCCGGTCCGCTTATCAAAAGCCGGACTTCTTTATTTACTTTGCCGGAGGAATGCAACAACCAGATAAGCCGGTATTGCCGGTCAACCTATATACGTTTCTTTTTGTCCTGCTTGGGCTGGTCTCTACAGCCGGGCTCTTTGTCCCGCTGATGGATAATGATTCCGCCCATCATGCCAATATTGCCCTGCACATGTACCTCACCGGCGATTATGTGAACCTGATCGATAATGGTACTGATTACCTGGACAAACCACATCTGCATTTCTGGCTGGCGGCCTGGAGTTATGAATTGTTTGGGGTGACGGGCTTTGCTTATAAATTTCCCTCTTTTCTTCTCACTATCATCGGTGTATATGCTGTATACCGGCTGGCAAAATCCTTATACAATGCAGAAACAGGAAGGCTTGCGGCCCTGATCATCGCTTCGGCCGTTTCCTTTATCCTGGCCACTAATGATGTCAGGATGGATGCGATTCTTACAGCAATGATTGCTTTTGCTGCCTGGCAATTAACCGATCTGTTGTTGTTGAAGAAATGGATCAATGTGGCGGGTGCGGCATTGGGACTGGCCCTGGCTTTTTCCACCAAGGGTGCCATCGGGGTGCTGCTGCCTGGTTTATTTGTCATTATACTGGCGTGGTCACGCCGGGAATTTTTGTCTGTCCTCGGTCTGAAATGGTGGCTGCTTCTCCTGCTGTTTTTTGCTTTTATCAGTCCTGTCCTGTATTGTTATTACCTGCAGTTTAATCTGCACCCTGAAAAAATAATCCGTGGAAAAGATCATATTGATGGCATTCGCTTTATTTTTTTTAACCAGAGTACCGAGCGGTTTTCCGGGGGAATGGGGAATACGCTGAAGCAGGATTATTTCTTTTTTATACACACGTTTCTATGGGTGTTTGCTCCCTGGTCCTTTCTCGCTTATATTGCCTTATACAATGGGTTACGCAACCTGAAAAAGCTGAATTCAGGATCAGCCGCCATCCTTGTTTTTGTATTCTTTTTGCTGCTGGTGAGTTTCTCCGGTTTTAAACTTCCGCATTACCTGAACAGTTGCTTTCCTTTTGCGGCTGTTTTTACTGCCGGTTTTCTGGTACGTTCTGCCGGTCAGTCCGTATTGATGAAACGCTTTTTCCGTTTACAACTGATACTGACCTTATTGATGCTGCTGGCTGTCGCGATCCTGAATTTCTGGGCTTTCCAGGTTAATAGTTACGGGATCCTGGCTGGGGTTGTTCTTTTATTAAGTATGTATATTCATTTTATCCGCAGCAGCCTGATGCATACATTGGCAAAAGCGGTCAGTCTTTCAGTGGCAGCCGTTGTTTTATCTTTCTTTTTACTGAACACAAATTTTTATCCGCAGTTGCTGAATTACCAGGGAGGCAACCGGCTGGCGGCTGAAATAAACGGGAAAGTGGATGCTCAGAACCTGTTTTTCTGGCCGGGGAGTAATAGTGCTTCTTTTGACTTTTATACAAAGACCATACGCAGGGAATATCAGGAAGGAGAAGAAAAAAAGGGGGGAAAAATATGGCTGGTCTATTACCCGAAAGATACTGTTTCGATCAGGGAAAGCGGATTAGTGCTGATGAATACGATTAGCATAAAAGATTATGAGATCACAAAGCTGGATATACATTTTCTGAATCCGGGTAAACGGGAATCAGTCTGTTCCTCAATCATGCTTTCCGAAATACAACCCTGAGCCTACTGACAATGTTTTTTCAGCAATTCATTTACTTCTGAACCATACTGTTTTTCAAACTGTAATTCCCTGGCTTTTTTCAGATCACTGCAGGCTTCTTCTTTTTTATCAAGGGCCAGGTATACCAGGGCCCGATTCTTATATGCATAAGCATTGGTGGCAAAAAAGAAAATGGATTTATTGATATCATCCAGGGCCCCGGACAGGTCATTGAGTTTAAAACGGGTAAATCCCCGGTTATTTAATGTAAGGGGTTCTTCTTTTTCCAGTTCTAGTGCTTTATTAAAGTATACCAGGGCTTCCTCATACCTGCCCAGCTGGCTGTATTGAAATCCGATATTAACATAAGGACCCACAAAACTACTGTCCAGGGCAATCGCTTTTTTCAGATACATGATCGCTTCCTCCTGGCGGTCCAGTTTATCCAGCACAGTTCCCAGGTTATTCAGCACCGATATATCGGTGGTATCATAACTATAGGCCCGGTGAAAATCCTCATACGCTCCTTTGAAATCCCGTTTTTGTACTTTAGCACTGCCCCGGTTGATAAAACAACCAAGCAGGAATTTCTCATCCGTGGTCCGCTCTATCGCTTTTGTATTATCCGAAATGGCTTCTTCTGTATAATTGAGTATATACATGAGATTGGCGCGGTAATGATAAGCAATGGCTGAATCCGGCTCCAGGGAAATGGCTCTAGAAAAATCATTATAACTAAGCTGGAATTCCTTTAATTCAAAATAGGCGGTACCCCGTCCGGTAAAGACATTATAATTCGTGGAATCTTTATTAAAGGCTTTATTGTAAATATCAATTGCTTCTGTAAACTTCTTTTCCCCCAGCAATTGCTGGCCCTGGTTGATCAGTTCCTTTACCGGCTGGGCGGTGGCAGCCAGTGAAAAGAATAAAAAAAAGTAAAGGATTGGTTTTTTCATAATGGGATTTTTCCTCAGAGTCCGGCCTGGCTGCTGATTTCCAGCATTCTTTTTATCGGTTTCAGGGCGGCCAGCCGTAGTTCTTCATCCATGTTGATTTCCGGCAATTCATACTTCATACAGAGATATAATTTCTCGAGGGTATTCAGTTTCATATGCGGACAATCATTACAGGCGCAGTTATTGGTGGGAGGGGCCGGAATAAAAGTCTTGTGAGGAGAGGCCTTCATCATCTGGTGAAGAATACCGGTCTCTGTTGCCACGATATATTCCATGGCATCATCTTTCTCCGTATACTTCAATAAGCCGGTGGTGGAGCCAATATAATCCGCCAGGCGCAGCACAGGTTCCTCACATTCCGGGTGGGCAATAAATTTTGCTTTCGGGTGACGGGTTTTCAATTTGGTAATTTTCTCCAGGCTGAAAATCTCGTGTACCATACAAGCCCCGTTCCACAGGAGCATGTTTCGTCCGGTCACTTTGTTGATATAGGCGCCCAGGTTTTTATCCGGTGCAAAGATTATTTTCTGGTCTTTAGGAAAACTCTCCACAATCACCCGGGCATTACTGCTGGTCACGATCACATCACTGAGGGCCTTAATACCAGCGCTGCAGTTGATATAACTCACCACGATATGATCGGGATGCTGTTCTTTGAACTTTTTGAAAAGCGGCGGGGGACAACTGTCACTCAGGGAGCAGCCGGCTTTAAAATCCGGGATCACGACTTTCTTGCCCGGGTTCAGGATCTTGGCTGTTTCCGCCATGAAATGCACGCCGGCAAAAACAATCATGTCCGCGTTGGTTTTTTCAGCCTGCTGAGCCAATCCGAGGCTGTCGCCGATATAATCCGCCACATCCTGAATATCCGGTTCCTGGTAGTAGTGCGCCAGGAGAACGGCATTTTTTTCCTTTTTGAGTTTTTCGATCTCGGCAAACAAATCCAGGGTTGGATCCAGCTCGATATCGAGGAATCCTGTTTTTTCAACATTGGCGATCGCGGTATCCGGTACAACAGTGTTCATGATTCTTTCGGTTTTGTTTGTTTGATCAGGGTGCAATATTCCACCAGCCTGTGCAATTTTTCAAAACAAAATTTTTAACCCGGGCGATTAATACAATAATAGTATTAATATATTTTTATAAAAAAGAGTATATTATTATTACAGCTGTGGATTCGTGGAAAACTTCGTTGTTTTAAGTAATACAAATTTACAAATTCTATGATATACACATTTCAGTTAGGGTAATCCACATTGTTTGATGCAGTACTGGAGCGGATCTCATTCAGATTTCCACATCCTTGTGCATTAGTAAAGGCGTAAAACTATCCGGATGTTTTTTTATAAACTGGTGTGGACAGTTATAGAACAAATGTGCATTTATGTACATCGATTCGTATCCGGACCGGACGGTGTGAATTTAAAAGCCATTCGTCCCCTTTCCTGTTAACGTTCCACAGCCGGTTATGCACATTATTTTTCACCCATTCACAGTGTGATGTGGAGAAAAATACGCCATACAGGGTTCAACTGATACACCGGAATTACTCTTTAATTCTCAATTGTGCAAAAATCAGACCCGATTACTAATTCGATGAGCAGAATTTACCGTATGAATGAATGAACTAATTTTACTTCTTTAAATATATTAACGATGAAAGCAATAAAACGAAGTCTTGTCGCCTTTTTTCTATTACTGGTGATTACAGCCCGCGCCGATGAAGGTATGTGGCTCCCGTTATTTCTCCAGCAACTGAACGAAAAACAGATGAAATCCATGGGGATGAAGATCTCCGCCAGTGATATATATAATATTAACAAAGGAAGTCTGAAAGATGCGATTGTGAGTCTGGGAGGGTTTTGTACAGGAGAAGTGATTTCAGAGCAGGGGTTAGTATTAACCAACCACCACTGTGGTTTTGATGCCATCCAAAACCATTCTACACTCGAACGTAATTATATCAGGGATGGATTCTGGGCCCGTAATAAAGGAGAGGAAATCCCGAATCCCGGGTTGTTTGTGACCTTTATTGTGCGGATTGAAGAAGTAACCAAATCAGCGCTGGAAGGGGTAAAAACCGGAATGTCCGAACAGGAACGCCAATCCACCATTGATAAAAATATAGCTGCATTACGTTCCGGTGTAAAGAAAGAAGCTTACCAGGACTATTTTGTACGCTCTTTTTTTGATGGAAATCAGTATTTTCTGTTTGTAACCGAAACGTATAAAGATGTACGGCTGGTAGGAGCCCCTCCTTCAGCCATTGGTAATTTCGGTAAGGACACGGATAACTGGATGTGGCCCCGTCATACCGGAGATTTCTCCATGTTCCGGATTTATGCCGGTACCGATAATAAGCCCGCTGATTTTTCAGAGAACAATGTGCCTTACAAACCCAAAAAAGCGCTTTCAATCTCACTGGATGGGGTGAAAGAAGGCGATTTTACCATGGTTTTTGGCTTTCCGGGCCGTACCACTCAATACCTCCATTCAGCAGCGGTAGAACAAATTGTAAAGGTTAATGACCCGGCTAAAATTGCAATCCGTGACAAAGCACTGGGCGTGATAGATGGTTTTATGCGCCGGGATGAGCAGATTAAGATTCAGTATGCGGCTAAATATGCCAGTATCAGTAATTCCTGGAAGAAATGGCAGGGAGAAGTGCTGGGTTTAACCAGTACTAATGCAGTGGCAAAGAAAAAGGCCTATGAAGCCGAATTTCAGAAAAGGGTCAACGCCAATCCTGCCTTTAAAGAACAGTATGGTACCCTGCTCGGTGATCTGGAAGCTGCCTACCAGGAACTGAATAAGTACGGGTTGGCCAGGGATTATTACACTGAAACCATGAGCCGAATTGAGGCTTTTGCGTTGGGTTCCAGAATTAACAGCCTCGCGGGCATCAAACAGAAAAACGGGGATAAAGCGTTTAAAGACGCTGTGCCTAAAACGATTGAAACACTCGGTGAACTCTACAAGGAATATAGTCCGGCGGTGGATAAGAAACTCTTTGAAGTATTGATGCAGAAATTTACCAACGACCAGCCTGAAGAGTTCCTGGCACCGGAACTATTAACGTTGGTTAAGTCCTATCAATCCGATTTTGCAAAAATGGCGGATGATTTTTACACGAATGTAGACCTGTTGAATAACGGGCCTAAAGTACTGGCCAACCTGCAGGCAAATCCGGATCTGGTGCTCATGGCCAATGACCTGAATAAGGCTAACCAGTTGTTTTTACAGTTAAACAGCCATTATGCTTCGACTGTAACAAAGAAGTTGAGCGGTATACAGGCCCGGGTGAATCAGTTGCAGCGTACCTATATGAAAGCCCAGATGGAGGTGATGAAGGAAAAGAAATTCTATCCTGATGCCAACAGTACCCTCCGTGTCACTTATGGTAATGTAAAAGGATATCAGCCCAGAGATGCCGTGAAATTTGACTTTTACACTTATCTCGATGGGGTGATGGATAAATACAAACCCGGCGACTACGAATTTGATGTTCCTGAAAAACTCAGGTCCTTATATAAAAACAAGGATTTTGGCCAATATGGTAAAAACGGGAAAATGCCGGTTTGTTTTATCGCCATGAACCATACAACCGGAGGAAATTCAGGTAGTCCGGCCCTGGATGCAAACGGCAACCTGGTGGGACTCAATTTTGACCGCGCCTGGGAGGGAACAATGAGCGACATCAACTACGATCCCAGTATTTGCCGGAATATTATGGTAGATATTCGTTATGTGTTATTTATCGTTGACAAATACGCCGGAGCGGGTCATTTGGTCCAGGAAATGAAACTGGTCAGGGCTGGAAAAAAATAGGATTCTGGCGAATAACTTTCCTAAAAAAAACGGGCTGACCCACTAAATACGGGTCAGCCCGTTTAATTTCCCTGAAAACAGCCCCCATGCCCGTTTTTTCGTCTACTTTCACCCTCAAAACGGGTGCATTAATTATAGATTTTCCACAGTTTTTCCCCTATTTTTGCCATCCTTAAAAAAATCAGTAATAATATATTATGTCTATTATTCAGGATATCCGAGACAAGTACGCCAAGCTTACTGTAGTGTTGATTGCACTGGCCCTGGTAGGGTTCATTCTGACCGATTATTTTGCCGGTAAATCAAGAGGTATGGTGGGTGGTCCCTCCAATACTGTTGGTGTAGTAAATGGTAAAAAAATTCTCTTTGAGGATTTCAGTAAGAAAGTTACACAGGCCGAAGAGAACATGAAAGCGCAGGGTTATCCACCAGCTGCTGCAAGCCAGCAGGCACTGGATCAGGCCTGGTCACAGGAGATCAACCAGGCTATTCTGAGTGATGAGTTTGAAAAGCTTGGTATTGCCGTTGGCAGGAAAGAGCTGGGTGATATTCTTTACGGACAGAACGCACCGCAGGATATCAAACAACAGTTTACCGATGAAAAAACCGGACAGTTTAATGCTGCGCTTGCCAAGCAGAACATAGATCAGAAACTGAAAAGCGGTACAGCGGAAGAAAAAGCGAATATCAACGCCTATATCAATCAGTTGGTGAACTTACGCATGGCGGATAAATTTTTCTCCCTGATGTCGGGAACAATCAACTTTCCTAAATGGATGATTGAAAAACAAAATGCGGAAAATGCACAAATGGCCCGCATTTCACTGGTAAGGGAAACATACGCCAGTATTCCTGACAGCAGTATTAAAGTTGAAGACAGCGAGATTGAAGCGTTTGTCAGCAAGAATAAAAAACTTTTCAAACAGGCAGAAACCAGGAGCATCAGCTTTGTAAGTTTCAGCGCTGCGCCTTCTGCAAAAGATAGTGCCGCTACGCTGAGTAGCTTAGTTACACTTCGCGACCGTTTCGCTTCTTCAGACAGTATTGCACAGTTTCTGGCCGGAGAGGGTGCCCAGTATTTTGATGCATATGTAAGTGGAAATGCGATTCAGATTCCGGTTAAGGATTCCATCTTTAAATTACCCGTTGGTGGGGTTTACGGACCTTATCTCGATGCAAATAGTTATGTACTGGCCAAAATGATCGGTGTAAGAGTATTACCTGATTCTGTTAAATGCCGCCACGTATTGGTAAGTACTAATCTTCAGCAGGGTGGTGTGGATGACAGTATTGCTTCCCGCAGGATCGATAGTATTAAATTAGCGATTAACAGCGGTGCTAACTGGGATTCCATGGTGCAGAAATATAATCCGCCCAGCGATGGCAGTCGCCAGAACAAAGGCGAGATGACGTTTTCTTCTACGGAAATTCAGGGTCCGAACTTTGCCCGGGAATTCGGACAGTTCATATTACTTGACGGTAAAGTTGGCGAACGTAAAGTGGTAAAAACCTCTTTTGGTTATCATTTTATCGAAATCATGTCTGCCATCAAACCGTCTACCCATTACAAAGTGGCCTACCTGCCAAAGGAAATCATTGCCAGCCAGGAGACAGATAATGCAGCACTGAATGAAGCCAATTCATTTGCTGCTGAAAGCACCGATTTAAAGAGTTTTGATGATACCTATGAAAAGAAACTGAAAGCAAAAGGTTTCCAGAAAGGGATTGCGACCGATATTCTTCGTGCCAGTACATCCATCCGCGGGCTTGAAAACGCTTCCCGTTCTTTTGTAAAAGATATATACGCGGCAAAAAGAGGCGAGGTGTTGAAACCGGAACGCGTGGATAACAGTTATGTGGTAGCTGTTGTAACAGAAGCACTGGAAGAAGGTACAATGAGTACCGCCCGTGCCCGTGCAGCTGGTGCAGAAACAGAAGTGCGTGTTAAAAAGAAAGGCGAACTGCTGAAAAAGAAGATCGGCACAGTAACCACACTGGAAGACGCAATTGCGAAACTGGGTGGTCTTAAGCAGATTGAGCCGATTGACAGCCTGCGTATTTACGGTTCCAACCTGTCTTATGAACCCAAAGTAATCGGGGCTGCCTTTAATCCTGCCAATAAAGGAAAGGTTGTTCCTGAAGTACTGATTGGAAAACAAGGTGTTTATGTGATAAGGGTGGAAGACCAGAGCAGTACAGCTGTTCCGGCTGAAGATATCAATGCCGTAAGACAGTCACGTTATCAGCAGGCCAAGCAAAGCCTGGGGAATCAATACAGTCAGAACAATCCCCTCACCATCCTGCGGAATGCCGCGGATATCAAGGACAAGCGTTCTGAACGTTTCTAAACGAATTCATTAACTGATCGTTGAACCCCGGAACCCAAACGTTCCGGGGTTTTTGTTTTCCAGATTTCGCAACCAGGGCGCCTCTCTATTTGTTATTTTTACATACCGAAAGAATATGAGCGAACCTTTTGTAAATAAAGTGGCTGACAGTGGCCTGATTACCCTGGACCTCGAGAAATGGTACCCCAGGGAAAAGACAGCTGTTTTTGATATTAAGGATTACCTGTTCATGGGCATGATCCTGAAGGAAAAGGATTTCAGGGAAGCGCTGAAAGCAAAGGATTGGACAATCTACCAGGACAAAAATGTGGCGCTGACCTGCAGCGTGGATGCCATTATTCCCGTGTGGGCCTATATGCTGGTAGCCGCCAATCTCCAGCCTTTTGCGAATGAAATTGTGATGGGCGATGAAAAGGAACTACATAAAGCTATTTTCCTGAAGAATCTTTCTAAAATCGATGTGCAGGAATATGATGATAAACGCGTAGTGATTAAAGGATGTGGCGAAACACCAATCGCGGATTATGTCTATATGGAGATCACCAAACTTCTTCGTCCGGTAGCAAAAAGTATCATGTATGGCGAACCCTGCAGTACGGTACCGGTGTTTAAAAAACCGGCGGGTCCAAAGACAGATTAGCTTTTTTTTATTCTTCCTTCCAATACGGGTTTATATTCCTTAAATGTTTTAAGATAGCTGATCATGGCCTGTACAATTTCGTGGGTTGTTTTCTTTCTTGATACAGCCTTTTTAAATGTCAGGAAGCCATCGCCGCCATCAGCCAGAAAATTGGAAGTTAGTACTTTATAAATTTTATTCCGATCCAGTTCTTCTGTATTTAATTTACAACTGGTTATTCGTGAACCAACAGGAAGGGTTTCATTATAAACGATTTCAACTCCTTTCGACACCTGCAATATGCCGTTGGTTAGTGCGGCGCCATGCTCGAACAATTCATACAAATCAGCCCCCGTCAGTTCTAACTGATGGATGGTGTTTGGAAAAGGGAAGGCTGATATTATATTTCCAGTGGTTACGGTTCCCGCCTCAATATCCTGTCTTAACCCACCACTATTAGTAACTGCCAGATCAAAGCCTGGATAAGCATACAGAATAGCATCTGCCACCATATTCCCCATTAAAGATTCTTCGCCATATGAACGGGTAAGCACAACCGGAATTGTTGTAACCGCTTCTTCGGTAATTTTTTTTACTTTTTCTTTCCATACATAGATTGCTTTTGCTGTAGCAGAGTCATCCGCTACTTCATCATCAAACAGGTAGT
>DAORKK010000038.1:0-9073 GCA_035439525.1 Chitinophagaceae bacterium | reverse complement strand
ACCAACAGGATTACGAGGTCTGCTTTTTTACGGAGTTCTTTTATATATTTTTTCAAATAGATCTCTTCATCTCTTGCTTCAACCCCTTGTATCATTTCATCGGCAATCGTATCGTAAAAAGCAAATTTTCCGTGCAGTCCAATTACGCCAATGCGTATACCATCCATCTGAATAATGGTGTAAGGATTATTCCAGATCAATTTTTTCTTTCCTTTGAGAAAGATGTTTCCGTTTAGTACAGGGAACCGGGCTTTACGCAGTTGATCAGGGACATTTTTCCAGCCATGATCGAATTCGTGATTTCCTATACAGGCAGCATCGAGTGACAGGTAATTCATGACATTGATCACTGCTTCTCCTTTTGTTAATGAGCTGATATAAGGACCCGTAAAAAAATCTCCGGCATCAAAATAAAGAGTATTAGGATTGGCGGCTTTTTCCTGTTTTACCCGGGTGGCAATATTAGCAAATCCGCCCACCAACCGGGTGTTACTGATCCAGGGCACACGATGCGGATCAAGATGTGCGTGGAGGTCGTTGGTATAAAGGATGGTAATTTTTTTAGTGGAGTCTGCCGGAGAAACAATTTGTGCTGCCGCAGTGCCTGAAACCCATAAAAGAAGGAATACAAGAGAAGTCCTCATCAATAATATTTGACAAAAGATATATATTTATGTTGATTGTTTTTGTTTTATCTGCAAAGATTTATAGTATGCTTTTTCAACGACTTTTGAACCCTGTGGCCTGTCTTTTAATGCTTTTGATATTTAATGCAGGATGTAGCACACCGCATACTGCTACTATATCGTATGTTGAGTTATTCACGAATTCAGAAACGCACCTGGGCAGCATTCCCTTTATCGTGCTGCGTAATGGTGATACGGTTTTTGGCAAAATAAAAGAACCTAATTTTTCCAAAAAAATTATAGTAAACGGGCAAACATTTAATAAAAACGAAGTCAGGTACATGTATAATTGGACAACTGTTTTTCATTGGATTGGCAATGGTTTTGGCCGTCGGATAATCACCGGAAAAATAAATGTTTATACACGTACTTTCCTTAGCGGTAAAGTTTATTATAACGTGGTGTATTTGCAAATCGGGGACCAGGCAGAGCCGGTTGAGGCGAAAACATTTGACGATTACAGGAAAGCGTTAAAAGATTGTCCGCTGTCGTTGGAAATAATTGAAAAAGGTGTTGCAGACCTTAAAAAAGCACGGATGGAAAAAAATTCTTTTTTAAGCACCGCAATTCTTGTTTATAATAAAGGGTGTGAACCCTTTTAACAACGGTTGCTGTTATAATTTTGAATACGCTACTGCAATCGCCGCCCCCACTTTTGCATTGTGTTTTATCAGCGCGATATTCGCTTCCAGGCTTTCTCCCTTTGTATGATCCGCTATATATTTTAAGAGAAAAGGTGTTACTTCTTTACCCGTGATCTTTCTTTCTTTTGCTGCATTCAGGGCAATCTGGATATGGATCTCCATTTCATCGCTTACTATTTCGCGGTCTGCCGGAACCGGATTGGCAACCAGCACGGTTCCCTCCAGCCCCATTTTCCATTTAGTATCCAGCAATGCGGCAATTTCTTCCGGCGTATCGAGGCGAAGCGGAGAGGTAAAGCCGCTTTTCCGGGAATAAAAACTGGGGAATTCGTCCTGTCCGTAAGTGACCACCGGAATCCCTTTTGTTTCCAGGTATTCCAAAGTGAGACCAATATCCAGTATTGATTTTACACCGGCTGAAACAACGGCCACTGATGTCTGACCCATTTCCGTTAGATCAGCAGAGATATCCATACTATTAGCTGCGTCTCTGTGTACGCCACCAATCCCACCAGTAACAAATACCCGGATCCCCGCGAGGGAGGCTATCCGCATAGTGGCAGCTACTGTGGTAGCTCCGTATAATTTTTTACTGATCACATAGGGCATATCCCGGAGACTCACTTTCCATACATTCTCTGCCTGACCGAAATAGCGGATCTGTTCCTCCGTCAGTCCGGCATAGCACTTCCCGTTAAAAATAGCAATCGTAGCTGGTATGGCACCCGTTTCCCTCACCGCCGCTTCAACAGCTAATGCGGTTTCCACATTCTTCGGATAGGGCATTCCATGGGAAATAATGGTGGACTCCAGCGCGACCACGGGCTGTCCTGCAACCAATGCCTGCTGTACTTCGGGGTGTATTTCTAAATAAGGATGCATCAGGAGGGGTAGTATTCGTGTATAAGACTCAATAGTTTTTCCTGGTTCAGGTGAGTAGCAATGGCGCCGTTGACCTGCAGTATTTCTGCGGAAAGGGTGTGGGCCAGTTTAAGACAGTCCATATCCTCCAGGTTCAGGTACTTACCCAGGATGAATCCGGTGAGGGATCCATCACCGGCACCGGTACAATCCCGGACTTCAATATTCGGGGCATGCAGGGTGATGGCTTTATCTTTTTTATATAAAGCGGAACCCATTTTTCCATTATGCAGCCAGATATTATGTACACCGTTGTCCAATAGTTCTTCGATCTGCATTTGTGTCATGGTGGCTTGTTCCGAACAGAGAACCGGTAATTCATCTTCATTCGGGGTTACCATATACAACCCACCAAGGTTGACATGCCTGAATTTACGGGCCGGTGGTACGGATACGGGTTCAAGTATAAAAGGAATACCGGTTTGCTGACTGAAAGCCAATAACCATTCTGCCGTGTCCACACTGATATTTGCATCTGCCAGGATATACGAGGCTGTGCATAAAAGGTCTGTATGTGCAGCAAGGTGTTCGGGTGTAATCAGGTGATTAGCGGCATTGGTCAGGAATGCGGAAAACAGGGAGCCATCCACATTCAGAATACCGGTGTACTTACCGGTTAATCCGTCTTTTGTGATACTGCCATCCATTTTTACCCCGGCTTCATAACAGCCCTTTTTGATCCACTCCCCGTCACTGTCATTTCCTACTACAGTAATCAGTTGTACCGGTACCCCTAGCAGGGCGAGCTGATGTGCGATATTGCGGCTCACTCCACCGGCGGTTTTGGTAACAGTTGCATCATTGGTGGTGGCCAGCAGCATTTCAGAAGTGGCGTGGAATAGTTCGTCGACCAGGGCGGCGCCGATACAGATGACGGGTTTTGACATGCTGCAAAAGTAATAGCAAAATCTTAGTCTTCTTTCTTCTTTACAATCAAATACCAGTCATTCTCCAGGGCTAAGTACCCATAATCATAACAGTAATAATAACAACGGCCCGTTTTGGTGGTATACACGTGGGTCTGGTACCCGAAATGAAAGCCTAACCGAAGCAATTTATCCCGGTTGGCCCTTGCGGTTTCCATCCGGTCCGATAATACATTCGCCAGGATCCGTCGGTTTTTTATAAGGGCATTATTTATATTCCTTACAACCGGGCTATACCCGTTTCTGGCTTTCTGTACATTGTTGTAACTGTTTCTGCAGTAGTCGTTACAGAATTTTTTATCAACACGTCCTCTCAGTTGGTTTCCACAGGACAGGCAGCTTCTTTTTTCTGTCTGGATTGATTCCATAATTTTTTTTTTCAGGCTTTCAAATTACAACAGCCCGTTCCGTGTGCAAACGTTTTTTACCCGCTTAGTTTCGGGAATAAACGGGTAAAAACCGGGTAAGGGATCACCGGAAAGCCATTTTTGTCCCGTCATCCGGCGTGACGTCCCCGGTGATTGAAATAAATAAATCCTTAACCGTTCCGGTGAAATACCCGGGACACAAACTCAAAATTATGTTCGCATTAAAAAACAAAGTACAGCTGATCGGCAACCTGGGCAATGCGCCCGAAATCAAAACGCTCGAAACCGGCAAAAAAATGGCCCGTTTTTCGGTAGCCACCAGTGAGGTTTATCGTAATGCCAAAGGGGAGAAAGTCACAGATACCCAGTGGCACAACCTGGTGGTATGGGGTAAGATGGCGGATATCGCCGAAAAGTACCTGGCCAAGGGCCGCGAAGTACTGATCGAGGGAAAGATCGTCAACCGGAGCTACAATGACAAGGAAGGACAGAAAAAGTACGTCACCGAAATCCAGGTGAACGAACTTGTCCTCCTCGGCGGCCGCGCCAACGAAGCGTAGTATGTAGCCACGAAATTGCACGAAAACACACAAAGTGTTAACAGGAGATTTCGTGGCATTTTTATCTTTTTTATGACAGAGGTTTTATACAAAGAGGAATCTTACAGAATTATCGGTCTTTGCATGGAAGTGTGGAAGTGCCTGGGCTATGGTTTTTCAGAAGTCGTATATAAGGACGCTATGGAACTCGAATTTATTGAGCACAACATCCCCTACCTTCGGGAGCACGAACTTTTCGTTTTTTATAAAGCGAATAAGTTAAAACACAAGTTCAGATCGGATTTCACCATGTATAATAAGATTATTGTAGAAGTAAAAGCGAATGAGGCACCTGCGTTTAGTGAAAATTTCGAGCAAACCCTGAACTACCTGAGGGCTACAGAAATGAGACTGGGGCTAATTGTGAACTTTGGAAAAAAACGGCTTGAATATAAACGTATTATAGTATAATCTTTGGCAGCCCTTTTCATTTCGTGAATTTTTGTGTTGTTTCGTGGCAAACATAAAAGGCTTTAGCCAGCTTAATTATTTCTGTGGCAAAACGATGAGTGGATTTAAAATAGATATATCTAATCAGTTTTTTACCCTGGCAGCCGATCTGATTAATCAGACCGACCGGACTATTTTTCTTACCGGCAAAGCCGGTACAGGTAAAACCACTTTTTTGAAATATATCCGTGAGCATTGCACCAAGCAGATGGCCATCGTGGCACCCACCGGGGTGGCGGCTATCAATGCGGGAGGAGTGACGATCCATTCCTTTTTTCAGTTGCCCCTGGCGCCTTTTATTCCGGTGACCCGCGGACAAGGCTTTGCCCCGGCGGGACAAGAGATCAGCAATCCCCACAGCCTCGTCAGCCGGCTCCGCTTTAATGGCGATAAGAAAAAGGTGATCCAGCAACTGGAGCTTCTCGTTATTGACGAGATCAGTATGGTCAGAGCGGATATACTGGATGCAATAGACACTGTGCTACGGCATGTTCGCCGTAAACCCCGCGAACGCTTCGGAGGCGTACAGCTATTATTTATAGGTGATATGTTCCAGCTCCCGCCGGTGGTAAAAGAACCAGAATGGAACCTGCTTTCAGCATATTACAGCAGCCCCTATTTTTTTGATAGCCTGGTCCTGAAAGAAAACCCGCCTCTTTATATTGAGTTTGACAAAATTTACCGGCAGCGGGAAGCTGATTTTATCAGCCTGCTTAACCAGGTAAGAAACAATGAACTGAACCCGGAAGGATTGGCAATCCTTGAAAGCCGTTTTCAACCGGGCTTCCGTCGGACAAATGATGACGGTTATATTATTCTTACTACACATAATGAACAGGCCCGGAATATTAATAACCAGCAATTGCAACAACTTAACAGTCCCGCAGTACAGTATGAGGCTGAACTGGAGAATGATTTTCCTCCGAATGCTTTTCCGGCAGAACAGCTTCTGGTACTCAAGGAAGGAGCACAGGTGATGTTTATCCGGAATGACAGCGCAGAAAAAGGAAAACGGTTTTTTAACGGTAAAATCGGTACCGTTAACCGGCTGGAAGATAAAAAGATCTATGTGCGTTGCGAAGGAGATGAAGAAATAGAGGTGGTCAGGGAAAAATGGGAGAATATCCGGTATTCGCTGGATAAAGCCAGTCAATCCATGAAAGAAGAATTATTGGGATCCTTTACCCAATATCCATTGAGATTGGCCTGGGCGATAACGATCCATAAAAGCCAGGGACTCACTTTTGAAAAAGCCATTATCGATGCCGGGGAAGCATTTGCAGCAGGACAGGTGTATGTAGCCCTGAGCCGGTGCACCAGTTTAGCCGGCATGATCCTGAAAAGCAAAGTAAGAACAAACAGTCTTTTCACCGATCCGCGGATTGTTGAATTTACGCGACGGAGCGCGAGTTCTGATTTACTGCAAAACGAATTGAAAGCGGCCCGCCGGTTGTACCAATTGAAAATGTTGATCAGCGCTTTCAGTTTTGACAGGCAGGTTGGGGAAGTGCTAGAATTAAAAAAACTGATACAGGAGAATACCGGAGGTTTTACAAAAGAGGCTACGTCCTGGACCGAAGAGCTGGTAGCTAAACTAGGTGCTCTACATGATACTTCCTGCCGGTTTCACCAGTGGCTTGAAGGACAGTTTCAAATGGCTGTATTGCCGGAAGAAAATCCGGTACTGCTGGAACGGCTCCAAAAGGCAACCGGGCATTTCGCCCAGGAGGCGGAATCGGTCATCGCCCATATTAATAAGCCAGCGATGGTAACAGATAGCCGGCAACAGGCAAAAGAAGTGAACGAGCTGCTAAAGGATTTATTTGCCGGATTATCCCTGGCGGTTCACCTCTATAAAGGGTTCGACGGTAGTCTGGATACAGATAGCTGGCATCAACGGCGCCGCAGTTTTGTTTTACCCTATTATTCAGTAAATGTTTATGCCGGTCTCAGTTCCGCAGTGCCGGACAACAGCAGCCATCCGGATTTATACAATGCACTAAAGAAACAACGCGACGCCTTCTGCGCTCAGAAGGATCTGCCCGTTTATATGGTGGCGTCAGGTACCACGCTTGGCGAAATGTGTCTTTACCTGCCCCATGATTTTCAGGAAATGCGGAAGATCAGCGGAATGGGGGCTGTCAGAACAGAACAATACGGACAGGTCTTCCTTGACATTATACTGGATTATTGTCAGGAACATGACCTGGAGTCCCGGATAAATACAAAAGATGAAAAGCGGGAACGTAAGCCCCGTAAGTCAAATGCGCCACAAAAAGGAGATTCTCACCGGGCCAGTTTTGATCTTTTCAGGAAAGGACACCCTATAAAAGAAATAGCTGATCTGCGGAAGCTGGCAGTTTCCACTATTGAAGGACACCTGACCAGGTTTGTGGCATCAGGTGATATAGCGGTTGCTTCGTTGATGAGCACGGAGAAATATAATAAGATAGAATCGGCAATCAGCAAAGCAGATGGCTATACAACAGCTCCAATAAAACAAATGTTAGGGGAAGATGTCAGTTTTGCTGAAATCCGATGGGTACTGGCAGCCAAAGGTCTTGACCGGATCAGCTCAACGGATTAAAAGGACAGTACCCTTTTTAACAGATTTTGACTGTCCGGGTAATTGATATTCACATAGCCACGTAAACAATGAGGTTTCCCCTTTTTTTCCGGCCAGCCTTCCATCCCATTTTTCAAGCGGATTCCTGCTGCTGAATACTAACTGTCCCCAGCGGTTGTAAATGTTCAGTTTATATGTTTTTGCTGCAGCTACACTTCCTTGTGGTCCGAATTGGTCATTCAACCCATCACCATTGGGTGTAAATCCTGTAGGAAAAATCAGTTCCCGGCAGGAAGAATCCAGTGTAACCACGCCGCTATCCGTAGCCGTGCAGATATCCTGACCTGTAACAATCACACTATAGGTTCCGACACCGAGATTGCTGGCCACCTGATTATTCTGTACCGGGCTGGTATTCCAGGAATAATTAACCGGTGTCGTGCCAGCCCCTCTTACGGTTGCAACGAGGGATCCTCCCGTATTGGTTTCACAGGCCGCTGATTTTACCTGGGCCACACTCACGTCTACGATTAATATATCCCTGGTAGTAGTGGAATACAAATTCCCCGGCCCTTCTACGGTCAGGGTTACAGTATAGTTACCGGGAAAGGCATAAGTATGCGTTGGGTTAGGGAGGCCGGATGTGTTATTACCAGAAGAAAGGGGGTCATCAAATTCCCAGCGGAAGCTGGTTGGACAAAGTGTGGATGTATTGGTAAACTGGATAGTCCGGTTGGCATTGCAGGTAAAAGTAAATGCCGCCGCATTTGGAGGAGCGGCACTGATATTCACTGAGTCCACCCCGAATCCATCATAGTTGTTACAGGTGGTGCCTGCGCCGAAGATAAAACGGAAGACAACAGATGGTTGTCCGCCGAGGGCTTGTAATGTTCTGGATACCTCTACCCAGGTTTTGCTTCCGCTACCGCCCCTGCAGGATCCATTATTAGCGAGGTTATTACCGGTCCAGCCATGCGTGCTTCCATTGGTGCCGGCCATGCCATTGAGTCCGTTAATACCCGGTGTGTTGAACCAGTTTTTATTAAAACAATCCTGTCTTTCATTGGCGGCACCGAGGGTGGTCCAGCTGTTACCTTCATCCAATGAATATTGAAAGGAGGCGCCGTCCCATTGCTGTTCGGTTTCCCAGAATAGTTGCATTGTAAGTAAAGGGTACTGAATATTGCTGAAGTCAAAACAAGGGCTTTGTAACCAGGATTGTTCTCCTGAACCATAATTCATCCCGTTCGATAATCCACCGGCCACCCAGCATCGGTTTCCGTCTCCAGCCTGGTTGATAACTGTTTTTGCTGGTGTACCCCATTGCCAGGTAGAACTATTGCCTGCAGTGGTCCAACCCCCATTACTCGTTTCAAAGCTTTCCTGGTACGGGAAGCTGGTAATCGTTTGGATGCATTGAGCATGCAAACTGATTGTATAACAAACCAATAAGGCAATTAATATGTTCGAACGGGTGTTCAGTGTTGTTTAATTTGATTGTTAACTCAAGCCGATAAAGATAACAAACCGGTTTGTAAACGGTTGAATACATCTTCCGGGTTGCTTCTTTCAGGCAGAAGAACTGATAGTATAAACTGTACAGTTACTCAACCTTTATTCACATTTAAATTCAATGAAATTGTCAGATTAAACTTTATCTATAACTTCATTCTAATACTTACCAAACTCATTTATGGATTCTACTTCAACCCCTGGCTACCGGCCGGTCAGTAACCATGTAATTGCCGAAGTAAGGCAGCATATCAGCAGTGGTCAAAATGCCCTTTTTACCCTGCGCAGCTGGCAGCCTGGTGAAGTGATCGCTGATTTTTCAGCAGGAACCATATCATCAGAACCTACCTATTTAACAGTACAGATTGCAGAGGGAAAACATATCACCCTGCAACCTGAGT
>DAORKK010000037.1:0-25810 GCA_035439525.1 Chitinophagaceae bacterium | reverse complement strand
TGCTTCCGGATAAGCATAACTGAGCAAGAGGTTGGCCGTGGTATTGATTCCCGGTATGGCAATCCGGCTCTTACTGACATCCGGATTTGAATTTTCCGCAGTGCTGACCAGTAATGGGCCTACACCTTTACCCAGGGCACTGCCTGAATCGAGCAGTACATAATGAGGAGTTGATTTGAAAAAAGCGGGGAAGCTGAGTTTGGTGATATCCAGTTTGCCTTGCAGGGCCCACTGGTTCAGCGTTTCCACATCTTCCAGTATCACATCAAAGGAAAGTCCGCCGGTGTCAATTTTCTGGTTGACCAGTGCGTCAAATATAAAAGTATCGTTGGGGCAGGGGGAGAAGCCCAGGGTCAGTTTCATAATTTGTCCAGTAAACGGATCAATTCCGTGTTCAGGTTAATAATGGAGGTTTTCATATTCCAGTTCTTCTTATTTCGCTCCGCAATATAATTTGATACGGCCCTTAATTGAATAAAGGGCAGTTTTTCCATCAGGCAGACATAATGCAGGGCGGCTCCTTCCATGGATTCAACCACGGGAGCGAATTGTTGTTCATAGAATTTCACCTTTTTCCGGTCAGTGGTGATTTCATTCACAGAAACGCCATTCACTTTTTTCAGTTTCACTTTCTTCAGCACATCATTTTTATTCACCAGCCATCCTTTTGAAAATGGATACTGGTTGGCAGGTACGAGCTTCAGGTCAAATAATGTTCTCAGTGTATTCAGCTCGATCACGCTCTGATCGGCAATCGCTTCCTGTTTGATCGCCATGACCGTGCCGGTTGGAATTCGCCGGTCAAAGCAACCGCCAACACCGGCCTGTATTACGAGATCTGGTTTTTTAATCAGGATTTGCCGGGTCAGCGACCAGGTGGTGGCCGTCAGTCCGATGCCTGTGATCAGTACATCCGGCTGCCGCGAAATGAGGCCGTTTCGCAGCTGCTCCAGGAATGGATTTATTTCAATGGGCGTGGCGGCGATGACCAGGATATTCATTTCGGCTGTTTCTGCAAAGGTGCTTAATTGTTCCCTATCCGGGTCATAAAAGGGGAAGTTTCTCGTACCTTTGTGCCCCGCAGATAAAAAAACGGCGGTCACCTCTCCGCCCGAATGCCGGAGGGGAAACTCAAAAAGTAAAGCATGGTTTACTTAACCCGGATCGAACATTTTAATGCGGCCCACAAGCTGTACAATCCCCGCTGGACCAAGGAAAAGAACGAGGCCGTATTCGGGCGCTGTGCCAATGAGAACTGGCATGGACATAATTTCGAATTATACGTAACCATTAAGGGCTATCCTGATCCGGACACCGGATTTATCTTCGATGCCAAACAACTGGGTAAACTGGTGCAGGAACGGATCATCGAGCAACTGGATCACCGGAACCTGAACGAGGATGTCGGATTTATGAAAGGGAAGATGTGTTCCATTGAAAACCTGGTGATCGGTATCTGGAATGAGTTGCAGCCTTTATTGCCGGCCGATGCACCCTTGCATTGCCTGAAACTGGTGGAAACCGATAAAATTTACGTGGAATATTATGGGGAGCAGGAAGCAGTGAACAAATAGTTCCGTTCCCTGTTATAACCTGCGGGTAAGCCGTTCATATTTCTTAAATTGTAGCATGAGTAACAAGGTGGCCGTTTTCCGGAAAGAGAGTTTTAATGCAGCCCACCGGTTGTTTAATCCCGGCTGGGACCAGGCGACCAATGACCGGGTATTTGGTAAATGTGCCCTTCCCAATTATCACGGCCATAATTATGACCTGGTGGTGAAAGTGGTGGGCGTACCGGATCCGGCAACCGGGTATGTGATGGACATGAAAATACTGAGTGACCTGGTGCAACGGGAAATCGTGGAACGCTTTGACCACCGGAACCTGAACCTTGATACGGTGGAATTCAGGAATCTGAACCCGACCGCGGAAAATATCGCGGTGGTTATTTATAATTTATTGCGCCCGCATATCGGACCGGAACTTGAATTGCAGGTGCGTTTATATGAAACACCCCGGAACTTTGTGGAGTACCCGGTTTAAATCAGGAAATTATGGCGTATAGTAAAATTGAACAGTATGATGAATCCACCACCAGCGGGCTTATCAGATCATATAAGGATGTACTGGGGCTGATCGGTGAAGATGCGGAAAGAGAAGGGTTACAAAAAACCCCGGAACGGGTGGCCAAAGCCATGCAGTATCTCACACAAGGATACCAGCTGGATGCACATGCGATTCTGAATTCCGCAAAATTTCATGAAGAAGTGAGTGAAATGATCGTGGTGAAAGATATTGAACTCTTCAGTATGTGTGAGCACCATATGCTGCCGTTTTTCGGTAAAGCCCACGTGGCCTATATCCCGAATGGCTGGATCACCGGGCTGAGTAAAGTGGCCCGTGTAGTGGATGTATATTCCCGCCGGCTGCAGGTGCAGGAAAGACTGACCATCCAGATCAAGGATGCGATTAAAGAAACCCTGAATCCGCTCGGGGTGGCTGTAGTGATTGAAGCCAGGCATCTTTGCATGATGATGCGGGGTGTGCAGAAACAGAATTCCGTAACCACTACTTCTGCTTTTGACGGGGAATTTCATAAAAACTCCACCCGCAGTGAATTTATGAAACTGATCGGCTCCCGTTTGAGCTGATAATGAATATTATTTGCGGAAATGCCATAAAGATTTTTCTAATTAAAACCTTTATGGCATTTTTGTTTCTATAACTACCAGCTACCATGAAACACGCGTTTATTTTTCCCGGTCAAGGATCTCAGTTTCCGGGAATGGGAAAGGATCATTATGAGAACAGTGCCTTTGCGAAAAAATTATTTGAACAGGCGAATGAGATTTTAGGGTTCAGAATTTCGGATACGATGTTTGGCGGTACTGAAGAAGACCTCAAACAAACGAATGTGACACAACCTGCCATATTCCTGCACTCGGTAATTGCATTTAAGAGTATTGAAAGTGCCCGGCCGGATATGGTTGCTGGTCATTCATTGGGTGAGTTTACCGCGCTGGTGGCCAACGGAACCCTGAGTTTTGAAGATGCATTGCAATTGGTTGCCGTACGTGCCACCGCCATGCAAAAAGCCTGCGAAGTGAATCCCTCTACCATGGCCGCCGTACTCAACCTGGCGGATGAGAAAGTAGAAGGGATCTGTGCGGAAGTTCAACAGGAAACCGGGGAAATTGTCGTTCCGGCTAATTATAATTGTCCGGGTCAGCTCGTGATCAGTGGTTCAAGAAAAGGCATTGATATTGCTTGTGAAAGGATGAAAGCCGCTGGAGCTAAAAGAGCGCTGGTACTGCCCGTTGGTGGTGCTTTTCATTCCCCGCTGATGTTGCCGGCCAAAGAAGAATTGCAGGCAAAAATTTTATCTACCAAATTCCATTCGCCCACCTGTGCCATTTACCAGAATGTAGCAGCAAAAGCCGTGATGGATAATGAAGAGATCAAACAAAACCTGGTAGATCAGTTAACGGGTGCGGTGAAGTGGACCCAGAGTGTGCAGGCGATGATTGCCGACGGAGCCACCCGTTTTACCGAGGCAGGACCAGGTAAAGTACTGCAGGGACTGGTGCTCAAAATCAATAAAGAAATGCAGGTGGAAGGTGTGAACTGATCAGTGGATAAAAAAGAACTATTCAAAAACACCCGGAACTTTCCGGGTGTTTTTTGCTTATACAGCTGACTGTTTAATAACAACCATGTTTGCGGCTCTCTGCACTGAAGTAGCGTTTGATCAGGTTGAAAAGGGCCGGGTCATAGCTCTGCAACTCAGTCCTGGTGTTTATTTCGTTATGTACTCCATTGGCTGACGGGACATCCACATTACAGTTGAAGTAACTCTGCACGCCTTCGGCCCAGTATTCCCGCATATCGGTACGTGAATAGGTATTTGCCCATAGGTTATTGGAAATGGCTGTATTAAATGCAGCCTGCAATTCCGCATCAAAACCGGGCGTTGTGAACCGGATACCGAGTTCATGAATGGCATGTGCAAATTCATGTGTCAGTATTTCTTCTCCTTTGTAACGATCGATATCCTGCCGGCATAACATGTTTTCTTCGCAATTGCTTGTAAGCGGGCGCTGGAGCGTGGCACCATAAGCCCTGGCACGGTTATCCCAGTCCGTGCCTGGAAATGCCGTATAAAGATCACTGTATTCCGGCAATTGGGTCGGTCGTTCATTGATCCCCAGTATACCTACCCTTAATTTGTTCTCAATCATTTTAGCTTTCTCCGCAGGTATCGTATTGACCATATAAAGGATGATCTCTTTGGCTTTCAGTAAGGCCTGGTCATTTACTGCAGCTGAACTTACAACCGGAATGCCCCCGGCATCGGTATATTTTTTATAAAAGGAGCTCAGTCCAAGGGAAGCGGGTGGTGCGGGCAGGCCGGTGGGGGTGGTGCCGGTGTCTGACTTATTGCAGCTTACGATCAGGAGTAAGAGCAAAGGGAGAAAGAAGTGTTTTTGTTTCATGGTGTTTTTTTTTAATCGAAATAAGCACTGGAAGCCGTTGTGTTTTTACAGGCTGAAATTGATTATTTGGGGTGGGCAGACCAATACTCAATTTGTAGTAGACCCTGTTTTTTAATGCTTCAGCAAAGCAGAAATGATTATTTTAGAAAAAGAATTTCACCTGTATATGATTCGCTTTCTTCTGTTTATTGTCTTGTTTCTTGCTGCACTGTTACACACGGCCGGGCAAACCACTGCCGTGGATAGTATGCGGCAGCTGCTTGATAAGCAAAAGCCCGGGGAAGGGTATATCACTGAAGTAGTGAAACTCGCCGAACAGAACCTGGATCCCGATACGTTACTGCCTTATGTGATCCGGGCTGAACAGATAGCGGCAGCAACCGGGAAAGCGGAACTGATCCGGCTTGCTGAACGAGGGCGGCTGAATTATTATGTGCGCAGAAATGATCATGACAGTGCCCTGGTTTTACTGGAGTCATTGCTTGGTCATTACCAGAAAGACAAGTCGCGTCAATCCCTGTACCTGGCCTTGTTATTCCTTAAGTCAAAAGTGTATGACCGGGCTGGTCAGTTTACCCTCGCGCTTTCCACCATGATTGATGTGATCAGCCAGGCTGAAGAACTCCGGGATACGCTGACCCTGGTACAGGTAAGGACGGGCATTGGTTGGGTGCAGCTGGAAATGGGGCAGTACCAGGAAGCCCTGCAATGGTTAAACAAAGCCAGGGCTACTTCATCGAATTCCCTGTTTTATAAGAATTACGGGGCCTTATATAGTAACCTGGCCCTGGCGCATAATAAGCTGGGGCATGCTGATTCTGCCCGGTATTATATTGATGTGGCGATCCGGGATGCCCGGCAAAACAATAACCTGGTATTCCTGGCCAATGCCCTGAGTATGCAGGCGCGGATCTTTATTGATAACCACCAGGCACCGCTGGCTGAACAATCATTGCATGAAGCACTGATGATCCGCAAGAAGATTAATGACCCCTTTTATATTGTCTATGATATGAGCAGCCTGGCCGCTTACTATGCTGCCAATAATCAACCACAAAAAGGAATACTTCTCGGGAAGGAAGGGGTGGCCCTGGCCATGGAATCCAGGCTTACTTCTCAATTGATGATGATCTACCAGGCACTGGCTGATAATTACAAAGCAGCCGGGTTAAATGAGGCGTATGGAGAAACGCTGGAAAAAATCCTTCGGTTAAAAGATTCATTTAACAGCATCAACTCTTCCAAGATGCTCGCTGACCTCCAGGCCAACCGCGCAGCCGTGCGGCAGGAAAAACTGATCAGTGAACAAAAGCTCAACCTGACGCTGAAGAACTACTGGCTGACAGGCACTATCCTTTTTACATTAATGGCGGCGGCCATCGGAATATTGTTGTTCCGTCATTACAGCCGGAAGAAAAAAATGGAAATGGTAATGGCATTGGCGGAAGAGAAACGAAATGCGGAAGAGGCCATCCGCAAAGCCGAAGAAAAGGAACGGGTCCGGATTGCATCAGATCTCCATGACAATCTCGGTGCTTATGCGGCATCCATGGTCTCCAACCTGAATTATATCCGTATACAGGAGAATGACCCCATATCCTCTGCGGCCTTTATCGAATTAAAAAATAATTCCGGTTCTGTAATATCCCAGTTGAATGACACCATTTGGGTGTTGCGTAAGGAAAGTCTTACGCTTACTGCACTCAGTGACCGGGTAAAATTGTTTATCAGCCGGATCGGAAGAAGTTACCCGGACACCCGGCTGGAAGTGACCGAGTATGTTGAGCAGGATCAGCAGTTGTCTGCTGCCCAGGCTTTTCATTTATACCGGGTGGTGCAGGAAGGGGTGAACAATGCGCTGAAACATAGCGGAGCCTCATTAATCTATGTGATTATTGAAAGTAACAACCACTGGAAAATCAGTATTACAGATAATGGGAAGGGGTTTGATCCCGGATTACTGACAAATGGGGGAGGTGGCCACGGATTACATACCATGCAGGAAAGAAGCCGGGAGTCGGGCTGTGCTATAAACTGGCGGGCCAACCCATCTGGCGGAACCATTGTGGAAATAGTATCTACTACAAACTGATTATTTTATTCCCCGGGGAGCCCGGGTAAATTGCAGGATATGAAATTCAGTATCGCATTAACAGAAGACAATAGTATTAACCGGAATACCTTTTTTCAGAAGATCCAGGCGATGGATCAGCTGAAACTGGTCTTTGTGGCGAATAACGGAAAGCAATGCCTGGAAGAACTGAAAGGTTTACCGGAGTCCCGGCTGCCGCAGGTGATTTTTATGGACCTGGAAATGCCTGAAATGAACGGGATTGAAACAATCAGGGTGGCAAAATCACTGCATCCCGCTATTCATTTTATCGTGCTGACTGTTTTTGATGAAGAGGAAAAAATATTCGAAGCCATCCGGGCCGGTGCTTCCGGATATCTGCTGAAACATGAACCAGCCCAGGTGCTCCAGGAAGCAGTGACCAATGTGATGGAATACGGAGGGGCACCAATGAGTCCGGCGGTTGCCCGTAAAGCCCTTCGTTTAATGAGCAGGGCTAATCTGCCGGATATGCCGGAAGATAAGAACACGGTTCCTTCTATGATCACCAGCCGGGAAGAAGAGATACTTGAATATATGGTCAAGGGATGGGACGCAAAGCGGATCGGGGTAGAACTGAATATCAGCGTACTCACCGTTCGTAAACATATTGCCAATGTATACGAAAAACTGCATGTGCAGTCCAAAGCTGAAATCATCAGTATGGCTCATCAGCAGAACTGGTTCAGGTCATAAGCTCATGTATAGATTGAACCGTTGAACCATTCCCCGTCAAATTCCGCATTGTATTTTTTATAAAAATTTATGGCTGGTTCATTCCATTTCAGCACCTGCCAGACCATACGCTTGAGACCCTTTTCCCTGGCTTCTTCGATCAGCCGGTCAAACAACAGTTTGCCAATACCTTTACCTCGTGCGGATGCTGTTACCACAATGTCTTCCAGATACATGGCCTGACCCTTCCAGGTGGAATAGCGGATATAATAAAGGGCAAAGCCATAAATCATGTCGCCTTCTTCGGCGACAAATGCCCACCAAACCGGTTTTTCGCCAAAACCACTTTCCACAAAGTGCTCCATGGATACGGTGACTTCATCCGGCGCTTTTTCATACAAGGCCAGTTCCCTGACCAGTTCGAGCAGCCGGGGACAATCTTCCTTCACAGCAGCTCTGACGTTGATTGACATAACGTTGTTCAGTTTTTTATTTTCGTTTGATCAGCTGCCCCGGGAAGAGGCCGCTGTGTTTTTTAGTAAGATAAACCGATTGTCCGTTCACCCATACCTGCAGGATACCGTCAGATAATGCGTGGGGTTCTTCTACGGTGGCAAGGTCTTTCACGTTGTCCGGATTAAAAAGGACAATATCCGCAAAATAGCCGGTGCGCAGAAAGCCTCTTTTTTCAATTGCCAGGTTGTTGGCAGCAAGGCCGGTCATTTTGTAAATGGCCTGTGCCAGGGTGAGTGCTTTTTCTTCCCGCGTGTACTTGGCTAAAACCCGGGGAAAGGCGCCGTGCCCGCGCGGATGTCTGCCCGAAGAGGATCCGTCTGAGCAGATATTGGCATAGGGCCATTGCATCAGCCGGATAATATCTGTTTCAGCCATTGAAGTGGCCATGATACTTTCACGACATTCATCATTATGGCTTTTTTCCCAGGCTTCAATCCGGGCGATCAGTTCAACCAGCATCCGGGCCGGGGTTTTATTTTCAAGCGCGGCGATGGCGGCCAGTGTTTTTCCTTCATAAGCCGGGTTGATCTCATAAGCCGCGAGGATGATGTCTTCCGGAAGGGTGATATCCCGGAGAATCATGTCCGCTTCTTTTTCATCGGTGAAATTGCGGTCGGGAAACAAAACCCGGATCGTGGAATGCCAGAAGGCGTAGGGGTAAATATCACTGGTAATTTGCACGCCTTCTTTCCGGGCCTGATCCATGATCGCCAGCAGGCTGTCTGCTTTTCCCCAGAGATTATGCATGGCCAGTTTGATATGACTGACCTGTACCGGAACCCCGGTTGTCTTACCGATGTTGATAATTTCATCAATGGCATTCCAGAAGTAACGGTCCTCACTGCGGATATGACTGATATAACGACCCCGGAACGGGACGATTACTTTGGTTAGCGCCAGTACTTCTTCGCGGGCCGAATAAATGCCGGGATCATATTCCAGGCCGGTGGATAAACCAAGGGCGCCGGCTTCCATATCCTGCAGCAGTAGGGCTTTCATTTTTTCGGTTTCTGCGGCAGAAGCGGCCCGTTTGAAATCCTTGCCGAGTATAGAATCCCTGATGGTATTATGACCGCTGTAGGAGCCAATATTTACAGCAACCGGTGTGTCAGTTAACTGCTGATAAAAAGAAGCCAGCGGAAAATTGGACCCGCCATCCTGCCCGATGATAATACTGGTGATCCCCTGACTTAATACTGCTGTAAAATCGCGGTGACTGAAGGGATTGCCGGCATGATGACTATGCGTGTCGATAAATCCGGGGGCCAGGGCCTGACCGGCAGCATCGGTTTCTTCTGTTGCACTGGCACCTGACAGGTCGCCAATAAAGGCAATCGTGTCATTCCGGATGCCGATATCCGCCCTGATACCAGGGGCTCCGCTGCCATCATATACGATCCCATTCCGGATAATCCGGTCATACTTTTCTCCCTTGTTGTTACAGGATGAAAAGAGCAATAACCCGCCCGCAAGGAGGGTGAACAAAGAGTACTTCATTATTTCTTTTTCGCTTTAAATGTACCATTGGGCTGGATAAAACTGGCTGATAGTATTTCACCTTTTTCATTTTCTTCAAACAGTACACTATATCCGGGGAGTACTTTCAGGTCAAACTTATTTTTGTCTACCGGAACCAGTTCATATTCCGGCTGTCCTTCAATAAAGGCGAATAAGGTTTTATCACCTTTCAGGTAAAATTTTACATTGGCGCCGGGGGCAAATTCGAATTCACCGGTGTACCGGCTGAGGGCTTCTTTATTCAGCTCTTTGGGTTTTGATTTCCGGGTGAATTCAATGTCTTTTAATCCTGGCTGGAGTGGTATCAGCGCACTGCTGATTTCACCGGCGGCAGATGTCTGGAAATTGATTTTCAATCCTTCCTTCTGAGTACTGTCAATCCCTGTTTTTTTATCAACTGGGATACCTTCAAATACATCATAATGATAATGCCGCAGCCAGGTGATATCATTCGGCGATAATAAGAACAGGGAATCGTTGCGGTTGATAATTTCAAATGTGCCATAGCCGGGGTGATTGAACAGACCGGTATAATCATTTTTAGCATGGGAGGGTGCTGTTCCGGATTTACGGTTACTGATTACCGTTGATTCAGCTTCTTTTTCCGCTTTTTTTGCTTTGGCCTGTGCCCGATTGGTTCGTCCGTTCCAGTCAATCGGCTTTTCATTGAGCAGCCGGTCTGCGATGGAATTACGCACCAGTCCCGGTACGGCAGACGCATTCTGGTTTACCAGGACCACAATACCAATACTGTCATTGGGATAAAAGCTGGTACTGGCCGAGAACCCGTCAATATTGCCCCCGTGTTCCACCCGGTAATGTCCGCGGTAAGAACTGATCATCCAGCCAAAGCCATAATTAGACAAATGCGCATCCGGAATTTCAGGATCGGGCAGGCCTGAAGTGATGACCATTTGTGAGGACATGGCTTCTTTTGTATACGATGCAGGTAGAATTTCTTTTCCATTGAATTTGCCGCTGTTGATCCAGGTCATCACCCAGTTGCTCATTTCATTTACACTGCTGTTGATACTGCCGGCAGGACCCATGGCATTGATGTTGTAATAATCCGTGGGATAAATGAGGCTGTCTTTGTACAGGGTATATCCCAATGATGCATCCGGCGCTTTGGCCAGATCCGTTACGGAGAAATTGGAATTTGTCATGCCCAGCGGGGCGAATATTTTTTCTTTGATGTTTTTTTCCCAGGATTTGCCGGAAAGTTTTTCTGCAATCATTCCCTGTGCCAGGAACATAAAATTGTTATACTGCCATGTTTGCCGCAGAGGAGCCGTTGGCTCATGATGTCTGATCCGTTGCAACAGGCTGTCGCGTGAGTCCGAATTAAAAAGATACCAGGAAAAATCATGCCGGGGCAAACCGGTGCGGTGACACATCATGTCCCGGACCGTAACCCCATTATTCATCTCATTGTTAAAAAACTGAAGTTCGGGCAGGTACTCCCGGGCGGGTTTATCATATTCCAGTTTATTTTCTTTATTAAATAAACCCATCAGGGAAGAAGTAAATGCCTTGGTACAGGAACCAATGGCGAAAAGGGTGTTGGGGGTGACGGGTAATTTTTTTTCATAATCCCGGTAGCCAAATCCCTTTGCATAGATGATCTTATCTTTTTTAATAACAGCCACTGCAAATCCCGCGGCATTGCGGTCTTTCAGGATTCTTTCCATCAGCGTGTCAATACCCGCCAGCGGGTCAGCCGGCCGGGTGGTTTTTTTCTGTGCATTTGCATATTGCATACAGAGCAGGGCCAGCAGGAAGAATAGTTTTTTCATGTATGTGTTTTTATAGTCAGCTAAACGGTTTTAATGCCTGGTCCAGATCCTGGATTATGTCCTGTATGTTTTCAATACCGGTATTCATCCGGATCAGTCCATCGGTGATGCCGTATTTTTCTTTTTCGGCTTTGGGTACACTGTAATGGGTCATGGAGGCCGGGTGAGAAAGTAATGTATCACAGGTTCCCAGTGATACGGTACGGACACACATTTGCAGCCGATTCATAAATCCGATACCGGCCTGCAGTCCCCCTTTAAGTTCAAAACTCAGCATGGCGCCCGGGTGCCGCATTTGTTTCATGGCCACGGCATGATCCGGGTGACTGGCCAGGCCGGTATAATTGACCCGCGCAATCGCCGGATGATTTTCCAGGTAGCCCGCCACTTCCATGGCATTGTGACAATGTCTCTCCATCCGGACTTCCAGTGTTTTCATTCCCTGGATCAGCAGGAAGGCATCAAAGGAATTGGAGTTGCCCCCCAGTGTACGGTGAAGTTTGGTAATGGGGCCGTTCATAAGCGCTACATCCCTGCCCAGGAGAATTCCGCCAATGGCGGTACCATGTCCATTGAGAAATTTGGTGGTGGAGTGTACGATAAAGTCAACCCCGTGTTTAAAAGGTTGTTGCAGGTAAGGTGTGGCAAATGTGTTATCACAGGCCGTGATCAGCTTGTATTTTTTGGCGAGTCCGCATAATGCTTCAAGGTCAACACACTGGATCGTGGGGTTTGCGGGCGTCTCGAGATAGAGCATTTTCAGTTGCGGGTCGGACTTCATCAGGTCTTCTGCCAGGGACAGGTTGCGCAGATCTGCGATCACCGGTGTGATTTGCAAACCCGGCAGTACCTTACAGATGATCTCATTCGTACCTCCGTACAGCGAATAATGGCTGAGTATTTTATCGCCCGGTTTCAGGTTGGCCAGCAGGAGGGTGGCGATAGCGGCCATACCGGAAGCATGCAGAATACCTTTGGCTTCGAAACCGAGCTGGAATGTTTCCAGGGCGGTGATCTTTGCCTCGGCCTCTGTCATCGTGGGATTGCCCCAGCGGCTGTAAATATATCCTTCTTCCTTGCCGTCAAACCGGCGCATGCCCTGTTCGGCAGAATCAAATACATAAGTACTGCTTGCATAGATGGGCACCTGGTGTGCGTACATCGGGTCCTGTATATGTCCGCCATGTACGGCTACAGAACTCCAGCCGGTTAATGGGGAATTACTGGTTGAGGGATCGGTGGGAAAGTTTTTGTCCATGTTTATGAATTGTGTCCGAATTTTATCCGGACCGGAAACGGTGAATGAAGAGAAAGCCTTCTCAAATTTAGCGGTTTTCATTCTTTAATCAGCTGTAACAATGAAAGAACTGATGAAGCAACAGGCGGCCTATAATCGTTGGGCCAATCAACGGATAACAGAGACGTTGGGCGCATTGCCCGGGGGCGTTTGCCTGCAGGAAACAGCTTCCAGCTTCAACAGCCTGCAGAAAACCCTTATACATATCTGGGATGCGGAATCAGGCTGGTGGCAACGGCTTCGTTTGCAGGAAAGAATTGAGCTTCCGGGAAAAACATTTTCAGGAACGTTTCAGGATGCAGCCGCCGGGTTACTTTCTCAGTCAAAACTGTGGGATGAATGGGTACAGCAGGCTTCAGTAAATGCCCTGGATCATGTGATACAGTTTCATACCAATAAGCGGGAACTGGTGAAGATTAAAACCAGTCAGTTGTTGTTACATGTATTTAATCACAGCACGTATCACCGGGGGCAATTGATAACCATGCTGCATCAGCTCGGTTATCCGAAAGTGCCTTCCACGGATTTCTTTCTCTGGTTAAAAATGAAAAAGTAGAATCAGTATTTACGAAGTTCAGGATCACGGTGTCCCCAGAAACTGATGACCAGTGAAATGGCGAATGCAATACCAGCCATCTTCGCAATAAATTCAATAGGTGCAGTTTTCAGTTCCTGGCTGACACTGGTTTTATCGAGCAAATAAAAAATAATGGGAACGATGATGAGGTAGATCAGGGTCAGTCGGAACACTCTGTTCCAGAACTTCCTGTTGGCACGGCGACGGGTTGACATATTCAGAAAAACTATCAGATTTTAAATGAAACATTCCTTAACCGGCACAATATAAGAATAAACAACCTCATTCTGCCGGTCCTGTTTAATGGTAACAATCAACTATTATTAAGCACCGTCATATCCCCATTTCAACCAGGTGGCTCCCCAGGTAAAGCCTCCTCCGAATGCAGCCAGCACCACATTGTCTCCTTTTTTCAATTGATTTTCCCATTCCCATAAACAAAGCGGAATGGTGCCGGCGGTGGTATTGCCATAGCGTTCGATATTGATCATCACTTTTTCTTTTGGCAATCCCATCCGGTTGGCCGTGGCATCAATGATCCGCAGGTTGGCCTGGTGCGGCACCAGCCAGGCAATATCTTCTCCGGTCAGGTTATTTCTCTCCAGTAATTCAGCACTCACATCAGCCATACCTTTTACAGCGAATTTGAATACCGCCTGTCCTTCCTGGTAAGCATAATGTTCTTTGGCCATAACAGTAGCCATACTGGCCGGGCGTAATGAACCGCCGGCTTTCATGTGCAGGAACGGAGCGCCACTGCCATCCGTTTTAAGAATGCTGTCGAGTACTCCATATCCTTCTTCTTCGGCAGGTTCCAGTAAAACCGCTCCGGCGCCATCCCCGAAAATGATACAGGTGGCCCTGTCGCTATAGTCAATAATCGCACTCATTTTATCGGCGCCGCAGACCACCACTTTTTTGTAACGTCCGCTTTCAATTAAAGCGGCACCCTGGGTCAGGGAGAATAAAAAACCGGAACAGGCCGCGGCCACATCAAAGCCCCAGGCATTTTTGGCGCCCAGTTTATCACAGGCAATATTGGCGGTGGATGGAAACACCATATCCGGTGTTACGGTACCCACAATCAGGCAATCGATCTCTTCCGGACTGATTCCTCTTTTCCGGCATAATTCCTGAACGGCCGGAACCACCATATCCGACGTGGCTTTGCCTTCCCCTTTCAGGATTCTTCTTTCAGAAATCCCGGTCCGGGTACGGATCCATTCGTCATTGGTATCTACCATTTTCTCCAGATCAAAATTGGTCAGTTTGTCTTCCGGAACATAGCCACCCACTGCGGTAATGGTAGCGGTGATTTTTTTACTCATGCCTTGCTGATTATTAAAGGCAGCAAAGTTAAGGGAATAGTAGGTGTCAGGTGTCAGGTGTCGGGTGTCAGGGAACAGCCGGGAGTCGGGAGTAAGGAGTCGGGAGTAAGGAGTCGGGAGTCTATAGCCTCTTCTATGTAAACCAGTTGGAATTTTGCATTTTTTCTTTAACAACAACTTTCCAAAATAAGCACCAAACATCCTTAGAAGGATTGGTGCTTATTTGATAGTTGGTTCTTGGTCCTTCTTTGGATCTTGGCATCTTGGTTCTTGGTTCTTTACATCTTTCACTATTTTCGCCCCATGATAGCTTTCTTAAAAGGCGATTTTGTACAGAAAACCCCGGCAACGGTGATTATTGATGTGAGCGGAGTGGGGTATGAAGTGCAGATCAGCCTGAATACTTATTCGAAAATTCAGGGTCTGGATAAAGGCTTACTCCACACCTGCCTCCTGATCCGGGAAGATGCACACCTGCTTTATGGTTTCTTTGAGCTGGCGGAAAAAGAGGTTTTCCTGATGTTGATCGGTGTTTCAGGGATCGGGGCTTCAACCGCCCGGGTCATGCTTTCGTACATGAAACCGGATGAACTGGCCAGGGCCATCGTGCAGGGGGATACAAAGACCCTGGAGGGCATCAAAGGAATCGGGAAAAAGACGGCTGAACGAATGGTGCTGGAACTCAGGGATAAAATGGCCAAACAACCCCTCGAATCAAATATTTCTCCCCTGAAAAACAATACTTTGCACCAGGATGCGTTAAATGCATTAACTGCCCTGGGCATCAACAGGCAGGCCGCTGGCCAGGCCATTGAAAAGACCGCTGCAGCTAATCCGGGTCTTTCCGTTGAGGAACTGATCAAAATGGCACTTCGTACCCTCTGATCCACTAATTCTGGAAACTAATTGACGAGAAAACCTTGAACTTCAGAACTGCTCATATCTTCCGTACACTGGGTATTATTGCCCTTGTGTGCCTTGTTGGCTTAACAGCAAAAGCCGGTGAATTCATTCCTTCGGGTACAGGATTCCCCATTAATGCGGCAGATACAGGTCGCAACCCCTTGTCCGATCGGTATGGAGACCCTTATTCAAACCCTTCTTCCAATACATTTGATTTCCGGGATACCGCCTTTATCAAACGGACGGTGGAGTACGATCCCAAAACCAAACAGTATTATGTGATCGAAAAGATCGGGAATCAATACTACCGTACCCCGACTGCATTTTCCATGGAGGACTTTCTGCGTCTCCAGGGAAAAAAAGACGAAGCCGATTATTTCCGGAAAAGGGCGGCCCTGCTTACCAATATGAACCGCCGGCTGGCCCGCCCGAAGTTTAAAGTCTCCAATGACTGGTTTAACCGGATCATGGGGGTTGGCCCTGACGGGAAAGTGAAAATTGATATCAAACCTTCCGGCTATGTGGATTTCCTGGCAGGTTACCAGGGACAGAATATCAAGAACCCGACCTTACCGGAAAGAGCCCGTAAGAACGGTGGCTTTGATTTTAATATGAACTCTGCTTTGCAGATGGATGCCCAGATCGGGGAGAACCTGAAACTGCCGATCAACTATAACACACTGGCCAACTTCAATTTTGAAAATCAGCTCAAGCTGGATTTCAAAGGGAAAGAAGATGATATCGTCAAACTCTTCCAGGCCGGTAATACCAATTTTGCTTCCAAGGGTACCCTCATTCCGGGTGCGCAGTCCTTATTTGGCGTAAAAACACAATTACAGTTTGGTAAACTCTTTATTACCGGTGTAATGGCCAATCAGCAATCACAACGGCAATCGATGGGATTGCAAGGGGGGACCTCCGCACAGAGTTTCTCGGTGAAGACCGACGAGTACGACGAAAACCGGCACTTTCTTCTATCGCAGTACTTCAGGGGTAATTACAATACCGCCATGAAACAATTGCCGATTGTAAATTCCAAAGTTCAGGTACTCCGCGTGGAAGTGTGGGTTACCAACCGCAACGGAAGCACCACCGATACCCGGGATGTGGCGGCCTTTATGGACCTTGGCGAAAGAAATCCTTATCGTACGGGCCTTATCAATGGCAGTGGTGATAACCTGCCCCGTAATGAAGCCAACAACCTGTATGCAGACCTCCGCAATAATCCCAATTTCCGGAACTCATCCCTGATTCAGAATGCACTGACATCGTATGGACTATTACCTGTGCAGGATTTTGAAAAAACATTTGCCCGTAAACTGCAATCCACTGATTATTATTTCAACCCGCAGATCGGGTTTTTGTCATTGAATCAACCCCTGCAACCTGATGAAGTACTGGGGGTGGCTTTTCAGTATACCTATAATGGCCGTGTATTCCAGGTGGGAGAGTTTTCGCAGGATGTACCACCGGATACCACCGGTAATACCCAACGTATTCTCTTCCTGAAATTATTAAAGGCCACTTCGCAGCGGACCAACCTGCCGATCTGGGACCTGATGATGAAGAATGTGTACTCGGTGGGATTTGGGCAGCTTGAGCGCCAGGATTTTTCGCTTGATATCATGTATGAAGAGCCAAGCCTCGGTGTAAAAAACTACCTGCCTCCAACAGAAGTGGTGGATCCCTTTAAAGGCCAGCCCATTCTTTCCCTGGTCAACCTCGACCGGCTGAATAATCAGAATGACCCGCAACGGGATGGAAAGTTTGACTTTATTGAAGGCTATACCGTGATCTCCTCTCAAAGCCGGATCATTTTCCCGGTACTGGAGCCTTTCGGACACGACCTTGATTATCTCTATGCCAACCAGGCAGACCGGGATAAATACCTGTATTATCCGCTCTACGATACTATTAAAGCCATTGCACAGACCTATGCCAACCTGAACCGGTTCAGGATATCCGGTAAATCCAAGACATCCGGATACGGGGCAGCTGGTGGTGGTGGCAGTGAATACCAGCTGGGCTATAATATTCCGCGCGGATCCGTTACCGTTACCGCCGGTGGTCAGGTACTGATCGAGAATGTGGATTATGAAATCAACTACGACCTCGGTACCTTACGGGTGGTGAACCAGGCCATCGTGAATGCAGGTATTCCGGTTAATATCAATTATGAGAATAACCAGGCATTCGGGTTCCAGCAGAAAAATTTCCTGGGGCTCCGGCTCGATTACCTGGCGAATAAAAAATTATCACTCGGCGCCACCATGGTAAGGTTGGGTGAACGACCTTTCTTTATCAAACAATCGTATGGTGAAGATCCGATCCGGAATACCATGTACGGTTTTGATATCGATTACCGGAATGACCTGCCCCGTGTAACCAAGTTACTGGATAAACTGCCTTTCTATTCAACCAAGGCCATGTCTTCGATCACGGCTTATGGGGAAGCAGCCATATTACAACCCGGTCATCCCCGGCAGATCAATGCCAGTAAGGATGATAAGACGGGCCAGGTATATATTGATGATTTTGAAGGAACCCGTGCCGGTATTGACCTGCGTTTCCCGCTCGTAAGCTGGACGCTGGCATCCATTCCACAGGGCAACGGACTGTTTCCTGAGTCTTCGCTTAATAATGATCTGCGGAGTGGTTTTAACCGGGGTAAACTGGCCTGGTATAATATTGAACCGGTATTACAGGAAAGAAGAAATTCAAATAATCCCTTGCAGAATGACCTGGATGAATTATCCAGACCGGAGACCCGGCAGGTATTGCAGAAAGAAATTTTTCCGCGCCGGAGCACCCAGTTCGGGGAAGGACTCCTCACTACTTTTGACCTTGCTTTCTATCCGAAAGATAAAGGCCCCTATAACTTTGAAGCCGATGGCAGCCGGGTTGGTGCAGATGGCCGGCTGAAAAACCCCAAACAGGCCTGGGGAGGACTTATGCGGAATATTGATCAGACCGATTTTGAAACCGGGAATATCGAGTATATCGAATTCTGGATGCAGGATCCGTTTATTGAAAACACCGCCAACCCAAATGGTGGTAAACTTTATTTTAACCTGGGTAATATTTCTGAAGATGTGCTCCGGGATGGGAAACGGATGTATGAAAACGGTCTGCCCACACCGACGAATAATGCAAGAGTGGATGAAAGTTCGGTCTGGGGTAAAGTACCGGCCATTCCCTTACAGGTCACCAATGCCTTCAGTAATACACCATCAGACCGTGCCTTACAGGATGTGGGATTTGATGGCTTACAGGATACTGCAGAGCAGCGACTTTTCCGGCCATACCTGGATGCACTGGCAACTGTATATGGAACGAGTTCTATCGCGTACACCAAGGCGCTGGAAGACCCTTCTGCGGATAACTTTAAAGCCTATCGCGATGCCTCTTTTGATGGCAATCCGGTTGCTGGTATCCTGGAACGTTATAAAAACATCAATAACCCGCATGGCAACTCACCCGTGTCGGAGAACAATACACAATTTGTCAATGCCTTTACCCAATACCCGGATGCGGAAGAACTGAACCGTGACAATACGATGAATGAAGTGGAGGAGTATTTCCAGTATAAAGTGGATATCCTTCCGAATATGAGCCAGGGGTCGAATTTCATCACCGACGTCCGTGAGAGTGATGTGAAACTGGCCAATGGGCAGACCCGCCGTGAAAAATGGTACCTGTTCCGGATTCCGGTTGAACAATACCAGCTGAAAGTGGGTAATATTCCGGATTTTAAATCTATTCGTTTTATCCGGATGTTCGTGACCGACTTTGATGATTCGGTAGTGATGCGTTTTGGTAAACTGGAACTGATCCGTAACCAATGGCGGAAATACAGAAATAAAATTGATTCCACCGGAAACTTCACCCCACTGCCTTCTCCGGATAATACAACGGTAAATGTGCTGGCGGTGAATATCGAGGAGAACGATCAGCGTGATCCGATCGTATACCGTATTCCGCCGGGCATTGAGAGACAACAACAGCTGAGCAATAATAACGTGGCCCTGTTTATGAATGAACAGGCGATCAGTATGCAGGTCTGCGGACTGCCAAAGAGCGAATCCCGCGGGGTCTTCAAAACCATGAACCTGGATATGCGTCAGTACCGCAAGCTGTCCATGTTTGTCCACGCTGAATCCGTTAAGAATGCTTTCCCGGTTTCCGATGGCGACCTGAATGCGGTGGTTCGGATTGGTAACGACTTCTCCGGCAACTATTATGAAATTAAGATTCCGCTGAAGATCACTCAGTTTGGTGAAACGGACAGTGCATTGATATGGCCGGAAGAGAACTACCTCGATTTTGACCTTGAAGATCTGGCTAACTTGAAAATAAAACGGAATGAACAGAATATTTCGCCCTCCCAATACTATAAGGAAACTCTAGCCAGTGGGCGGTCCTATGCGATAGTTGGTAACCCCAACCTGGGAGAAGTGAGAGGGGTGTTGTTAGGCGTTGAAAGTGTGAATCAGGAAAATGTGTGTACAGAAGTTTGGTTCAATGAACTACGTTTGCAACAACTGGATGAAACTGGTGGGATGGCGGCACTGGGCAGGGTGGATATGAAACTGGCAGATCTGGGTACCCTTTCCGTTTCCGGTACCATGAAGACCCGCGGATTTGGAACACTGGAACAACGGGTGAACGAACGGAGCCGCGAAGATGTGTATACGATCGATGCATCGGCCAATCTTGAAATGGGTAAACTCTTTCCGAAAAAACTCGGATTACAGATTCCTGTCTATACCAGTATCAGCCGCCGGACAAGCACTCCCCAATATGATCCGTATGACCTGGATATTGAACTGAAACAAAAACTGAAAGACGCGGATGCCGCAAAAAAAGATTCAATCAAGAATGATGCACAGGATGTAACAACCATCAAGACGATTACCCTGACCAATGTACGTAAAGTGAAGACCGATGGTAAGCGGCCGAAAATCTGGAGTGTCAGCAATTTTGATTTCAATTATTCCTATATACAAACGGTAACGCATAATCCGCTGACGGAAAATGATGAACTTCGTCGTACCCGGGGAGCTATCGGCTATAGTTATGCCCCACAGGTGAAAACGGTGGAGCCTTTCCGTAAATTCATCAAATCCCGGTCGCCCTGGCTGGCATTGGTAAAGGATTTTAATTTTAATTATGCGCCATCACAGATTTCAATCAGGGCCGATGTATTCCGGCAGTTTGGTGCCACCCGTCCACGTAATGTAGGCGGCGGTCCTTACCAGATTCCCGAGACCTACAACAAATACTTTACGTTTGACCGGTATTATATTCTGCAGTGGAACCTGACCCGTTCCTTATCCATGGATTTCACGGCCACCAATAATGCAAGGATCGATGAACCCGAAGGCCGGATTGATACCAAGCTGAAAAAAGATTCGATCAAAACCAACCTGTTCAAGGGAGGCCGTAATACAAACTATGGCCAGGAACTGACCCTGAACTATAATGTGCCTACGACAAAAATTCCGTTGCTCGACTGGACAACTTTACGGGCCAGTTATAATACCAAGTACAACTGGCTGGCGGCATCCCTGCTTGCCCGGAACCTGGGAAATACTTTATCCAATACACAGACAAGATCCCTGAATGGCGAATTGAAATTTGAAGAACTGTATAATAAATGGCGCTTCCTGCGGGCAGTTGGCAGTGATGCGCCGAATACCGGCGGAGATAATTCCGGAGGAAATAAAGGGCAGAAAGGCGGCAAGGGTGGAAAGACCGGTGATTCAAAAGCAGATGGTAAGAATGGTGATGGCAAAGGAAATACGGCTACAGGAGATACAAAAGGCGGAGACCAGATCAACAATCCGGCACAACCGGGGGTATCCGTTTCTGCTTCAGGTGTCAGTTACCGGATGGATACGATCCGGAACAAAAAAGGAAAGATCGTACGGATCAAAAAGCGCAAAATAAAAGTGCCGAAAGCACAGAAACCCATGCCGGAGATCGCGGCTGTACCTAAATTCTTCCTGCGGCTGGCTACTTCACTCAAACGGGTGGGTATTCAATACACAGAAGACTATGGTACAACCTTGCCGGGTTATATGGACAGCACGGAAGTCTTTGGCACGAACCTGAAAAGCGGACAGCCCGGATTAAAATATATTTTCGGTTACCAGCCAGATACAAACTGGATCAATGGTTTTGGTGCGAAGGGATTATTATCACGGGATTCATTGATCAGTGCCATGATCCAGCAACGGTATAACCAGCGGTTGAACATAACGGCCCAGTTAAGTCCGTTCCGTGATTTCACTGTCGATGTGAACCTGGATAAAACTTTCGATAAACAATATTCGGAGTTATACAAAGACACTACCGGTTCTTCTGGTCTGGCCCGGTTGAATCCGTATGCGCTGGGTAGTTTCAGTGTCAGTTATATTTCCTATCAGACTCTTTTCAGCAAATTTGACCCCAATGTGGTGTCTTCCACATTCAAACAGTTTGAAGCTAACAGGCGGATATTATCTGGTAAACTGGCCAGCAGCAATCCGTATGCGGCCGGCAATACAGTGGGCGCAGACGGATATGTGGAAGGCTATGGCCGCTATGCACAGGATGTGGTGATTCCGGCATTCATTGCAGCGTATACCAATAAAGACCCTGCCAGTGTGAAACTGGTCAAGAATTCAAACCCGAATATCAAGGCCAATCCATTCTCTGGTATTATACCAAAACCGAACTGGACCCTTACCTATACCGGATTATCAAGGTTACCGGGTATGGATAAAATATTCAGCAATGTAACGATCCGGCATGGATACCGGAGTACATTCAGCATGAACAGTTTTAATACCGCACTCTTGTTTACGGATCCCTTGCGGGTAGGTTATCCGAGCTTTACCGATACGCTGACCGGTAACTATATCCCATACTTCCTGGTGCCCAATATCACGATACAGGAGAGCTTTGATCCGCTGATCCAGGTAGAACTGACGTTTACCAACCAGCTGACCACCGGCTTTGAGTTTAAGAAGAGCCGTACCCTCAGTCTCAGTCTGATTGATTATCAGCTGGCGGAGAACCGGTCCACTGAAGTTACCTTTAATTTTAACTGGCGTAAGAAGGGAATGCCCCTGATCAAACGTATTGGTAAAATGAAGCTGGATAATGATGTCACTTTCCGGCTGGATTTCAGTCTGCGGGATGATGCCACCGCCAACAGCAAGCTCGACCAGGGAACCGCGTTTGGTACGGGCGGACAGAAAGTTATCCGCATTGCACCTTCCATTGATTATACCCTGAATAACCGGATCAGCATGAAACTCTTCTTCGAGCAGAACCGGAATATTCCCAAGATCAGCAGTGCCTTCCCGATCACGAATACAAGAGGAAATCTGCAGGTGCGGGTGTCGCTGGCGCAATAGAGAAAAGTCGACAGTCCACAGTCGGCAGTCCACAGTAATTGCTAAGGTTCTATTTATTACAGCCTTGGAGATTTTGTTTTTGAAGGACGTTATTCGAATGTCAAAAACACGAATCAACAATTCAGCGATTTATTAAACCACGAAGTGGTGAAATGATTATAGTAAATCGGGACAGAAATCGTTTCACTTCGGAAACCCTGAAAGGGTGGAATTATTATATCAAATTCCGGGTGAACTCCAAAAAGAAAAACCACCTCATCGGTGGTTTAATTATTTCAGAAACGTATTAAAATTATTCAGGCTGTTGGGGTGCTGGTGTACCAGTAGGAGATCCGTTGCGTTTGAAGAGCATCACATATCCGCAAAGATTTTTCTTCTTCTGCTTATTGACCTGTACCGGTTTCATCAGATGGAATTCAGAGAACTGCGGGATGTAAGAATAGACGATCACATTGCCATCCACATCGCCCCATTTTTTCTGTTTGAACACCACCTGCTTTTCATTCCAGTCATACATGCGTACTTCATACAGCCGGGAGCTGTAATCGCCGATAAAGACAAACTGGTACCAGCTGCCCTGGGTCAGGGGTACGATCACGGGCATTTCAAATTCACTTTCCATATTGATGGATGCTTCCTTCAAAAGGATATACCCGTCATTTCCATATAAATTCTTAAGGCTGTCGGCCTGCTTGCTGATCATGTCATTGCTGCAGGATTGTACACGGATCACATCCTGTGCCGTCGAAGTGAGGCTGAGTGTAAGCAGGGAAATCAGTAAGAGGTACGGCTTTTTCATAACAGTGCTTATCAAATATTGGAGTGCTGACATAAAGTTACTACGTGTTTTACCGCTTGCTTACTATTTTGAACGCAATCTTAGTGGTTTAAGTATATTTTCTATGTTAAATACGGATATACACGGGGTCAACGGAGGTGATAGGGCGGAAGAACACCTAATATAGAAAGAAATTCCGATACTTCATACTCCTGTTTACGATCAGGCGTTCGTATCCCGGTTGTAATAAAAGGAATTTGCCTGGCGCAGCGGAGTGAGGGTCAGGTCATTAATGCAGACATGGGGTGGCAGGGACGCGCAGTAAAAAATCACATCGGCCACGTCGTCTCCTGTCAGGGGGGTAAGGCCTTCATATATTTTTTTAGCCTGCACCGGGTCACCTTTAAAACGAACCAGGGAAAATTCGGTTTCCGCTGCTCCCGGATGGATGGCGGTTACTTTTATACAATGCCGCAGCAGGTCGATCCGCATGGCTTCACTGAGTGCATCCACAGCAGCCTTGGTGGCACAATACATATTTCCTTTCTCATACACTTCTTTACCGGCAATCGATCCCAGGTTGATGATATGTCCTTTTTTGCGGGGAATCATCAATAGTGAAACGGCCCGCGCCACATACATCACACCTTTGATATTGGTATCGATCATCGTGTTCCAGTCTTCCAGGGACGCTTCTTCAAAATAATCACGGCCCAGGGCAAGACCCGCATTGTTCACCAGTACATCAATGGCTTTCCAGTCTTCCGGCAGGGAAGTAAAAGAATTAAAAACGGCTTGTTCATCCCGCACGTCAAAGGGCAGGGCCAGTACAGCCACATTGTATTTGCTTTCCAGTGCTGCGGCGAGTTGGTCCAGCCGTTCGGTTCTGCGGCCATTTATGATCAGGTCATATCCATTGGCGGCAAATTTATAAGCAGCTGCTTTACCAAAACCCGAAGTGGCTCCGGTGATCAATACAATTTTTCCCATAATGAATCGGTTGAAAATGGACACAAGTTTACGCCATATTTGGCAGCCGCATCCGGATTTTTACCGGATCAGGGTAACGGTACCTTTCTGGAAATAGGCTTTCCCGGTATAGTCTTCGGCACTGACCATCCAGACATAAACACCCGTGCCCTGAAGTTCCCCTTTGATCCGGCCATCCCATCCCTGACCATTGATACGGGTGGTGAAAACCAGTTGTCCCCACCGGTTATAAATACTGAAATAATTGATCTGTTTCATACCTACGGCAATGGGTTTAACCACATCATTCAGTCCATCGTTATTGGGTGTAAATCCGGTGGGTACAAATACAGAAGGAACGGTTTTGAAAATGCGGACCGTGATGTAAGCAGAATCGGCACAACCGGCCTGGTCGGTAACAATCAGTTTATAACGGATATTATCAAAGCTGCCATCATAATTTCCGATCGGATCGGGGATGCTGGTACTGCTCAGGCTGGTGCCCGGCGTCCAAAAATAACCGGTTCCCCCGGTTCCGTTGAATTGCAACGGCTGTCCCACAATAACGCTAGTATCCCGGCCTGCAAAAGCGACCACCTTGGGTAAGATGGTTACCAGGATGGTATCTTTCCCTGGTTTAGGACAGCCCTGGGTGTCGAAAGCGGAAAGGATATATTGTGTGGTTCCGGGTGGAGACGCCACCGGATTCAGGATTAAGGGATTGTCAAGATAATTGGGAGGCGACCAGTTAAAGCTGCTCCCGGTTATTGACGCATTGAGCTGGACGGAAGCATTGTAGCAAATAGTCGGGTCCGGACCGGCATTAGCGACCGGGTAAGGAATAGTAGTAACAATCACCTGATCAGTGGCCGAGCAGCCACCTACCGTTGATGTAACCGTGAATACGGTATTGGCATTGACCATGGCCCTGGGATTGATCAGGGTTGGATTGTCGACGTTTAGTGGCGGATCCCATGAATAGGAGAGTCCGTTAGTGACGGCGCTCAGCTGGATCGTGTCACCCCGGCAGATCGTGGTATCAGGGATGGCGGTGACACTAACGGCATCGATCACCCGAACATTGACCGAATCGCGGTTGACACATCCGTTCTCATTCAGGTTTACAAAATATAGAGTGGTAACCGGCGGTGTTACTGTAGGAGTGCCGGTATTGGCATTGATGATATTGGTTACGGGTGTCCAGCTGAAAATGCCGCTGCCGGTAGTGCTGGCATTGAGTTGGACAGCATCATTGCGGCAGATCAGGGTATCCCGGAAACCGAGGGTGATGATGGGCTTATCCAATACCGGTATAGTAACCTGTGCAGTATCCCGGCAACCTTTATTACTGGTTACAATTAATGTGACCAGGTTGTTGGCCGGTCCCGTATAGGTCCATTGCGGGTTTTGCAAACGGGATGTATCTGCCAGGGTACTCCCATCCCCG
>DAORKK010000036.1:12840-26314 GCA_035439525.1 Chitinophagaceae bacterium | reverse complement strand
TGGAACATCGTTCCTTCTGTCATCGCCACCATCAGGGGATCGCCAACCAGGTTACGGGGAGCTGCAGGAAATACACCGCTGGTATATAAAGGTCCATTACCATCCAGCTTGGTACCATGACAGATACCACAGTTAATCAGGTACAGGCGCTCAGCCTCTTTCATATCACGGGATGCCGTATCTAACGGGTTTTTAACTTCTGCAGACTTAGCATAGCCGATCGAGTCGTTCTGATAAGGATAGGCCGCCATTTCACCACGGGCTATCGTACCGTCCACCGGCTTAGCGGTATAATGTACACCGGCTTTGTCCAGCGCTTCAGTAGAAGCATAGGTTTCATAAGCCCGGCTGTAGGACATATCCGGCATATAAGCACGGCCTTCATCCGTTCTAGGACCGCCACAACTGATCATGGCCACCATCAGGGCTAAACTACCGGTAACAAACAGTATTTTCTTCATTATCTCTTGTTATTACGATGAATGATCTTAGTTCTCCTTGTGAAACAATTTCTTGTCCTTATCGTATCGACCAATCCACCACTCTGTTTCTTTATATTCAATTTTCACTTCTTTGGCACCTACTGTTTCCAGGAAACTCAGTACTTCAGCCTCATTGGTCTTATCGGTACATTCCAGGGCCATCACGAATGTGTCGTCCGTAGAACGGGGATTAAAATGATCCTTTTTTACAAAGGGAGCCAGCTGGCAGAGGTAACAGAAGGTCAGTACCATACCGACGGCCGCGAATAATACGGTCAGCTCGAATGTAACAGGGATCCAGGCCGGCAGGGAGAAAAACGGCTTACCACCGAAATTGATTTGCCAGTCTACCGTCAGTGCCCAGGTAATGAAACCCACAGCAGTGGATGTACCAGTGATACCATAGATGAAACCTGCGGTGTGCAGACTGGTATCTCTTAATCCCATCGCATGATCCAGTCCGTGGATCGGGAAGGGGGTGAATACATCATGGATCTTGTATCCTGCGCGACGTACTTTTTTCACAGCGGGAAAAAGTACCGCCTCGTCATCAAAATTGCCGACTACAAATTTTTTTACAGCCATTGTGTTTAGCTTTTAGCTATGAGTTTCGAGCTGCGAGCTCTTCACTCAGAAACAATTATTATAATTAGGTCACAAGCTCGTAACTCGTTGCTCGTAACTCGTACCTTTTCTATGCACCGTGATCGTGACCATGTTTGCCACCAAACTCTTCTGTGCTCTCCCCTTCAATTTCTTCCATATGGTCTTTGAAACTCTTACCGTTTTTCTTCAGGATATGCTTGATCTCTGCCAGGGCGATAACCGGGAAGAATTTAGAGAAAAGGAAGTAACAGGTAAAGAACAGACCGAATGTACCCATGTAGAAACCGATCTCCCATATAGAAGGTGTATAATAAGTACTCCAGGATGAGGGCAGGTAATCACGATAAACAGAGGTTACGATGATCACAAAACGCTCAAACCACATACCGATATTCACCAGGATAGACATGAAGAAAGTCACAAACAGGTTTCTTCTCATTTTCCGGAACCAGAAGATCTGGGGTGACAGTACGTTACAACCCATCATCAGCCAGTAGCTCCAGCCGTAAGGACTGTTCAGGTTCAACCGGTTTTCAAAGAAGGCGAATTCCTCATAGCTTACGGCAGAATACCAGGCCATGAACAACTCAGTGAGGTAGGCGATACCCACGATCGAACCGGTGAGTACGATTACCTTATTCATTACTTCAATATGCTCCATCGTAATGTAGTCCTCGAGGGCCAGCACCTTACGGGTTACCACCAGCAGGGTCTGTACCATCGCGAAACCGGAGAAGATCGCACCCGCTACGAAATAGGGCGGGAAGATCGTCGTATGCCATCCGGGAACGATAGAGGTAGCGAAGTCGAAGGATACAATCGTGTGTACAGAAAGTACGAGCGGGGTACTCAGACCGGCCAGTACCAGGGAGAGGGCCTCATGACGCTGCCAGTGCTTGGTGGAACCAGTCCAGCCAAAAGCGGCCACGCCGTAAAAATGTTTTCTCCATTTTGCTTTAGCCCTGTCACGTAAAGTGGCCAGGTCAGGCAGCAGACCGGAGTACCAGAATAATAAGGAAACGGTGAAGTACGTAGAGATCGCGAATACGTCCCAGAGCAGCGGGGAGTTGAAGTTCACCCACAAAGGACCACGGGTATTCGGGTAAGGAAGCACGAAGAAGGCGTTCCACACACGACCCATGTGCCAGATCGGAAACTGACCCGCACACATAACCGCGAAGATGGTCATCGCTTCTGCCGCACGGTTTACCCCCGTTCTCCAGCCCTGACGGAACAGCAACAGGATCGCGGAGATCAGGGTTCCGGCGTGACCGATACCCACCCACCATACGAAGTTGGTGATATCCCATCCCCAACCGATTGTCTTGTTCAGGTTCCACTGACCGGTACCATACATCACTTCCATCGTTACGGAGACGATACCGAAGATGAGTAACGCCACGGAGATCAGAAAACCTACCCACCATAGTCTGGACGGGCTGGCTTCCACCGGGCGGCAAATATCTTCCGTTACCTGGTGATAATCTTTGGTGCCATCGACTAATGGTGCTCTTACCTGTGATTCGTATCTGAGTAATGCCATATTCTGGTTGTTTGTCCTTCCCTTTTTGAGTTCAGGATATAGTTAGTCAACTTTCTTCCTGATTAATGATGTGCTTCTGCTGGTTTTGTTTCAGCGGGAGCGTGTCCTTCAGTTTTTTCTGCAGCCGGTGCTGCATGATGTGCCGGCTCGATCAGTTCATCCGTATTCCGCACTTTGGCCAGGTAGCTTACATTCGGCAATACGTGGAGTTGCTCCAGTACATAGAAACTACGGCTTGGGTTTTCTTTCCGCACTTTAGTGATCTCACTGCTGGTATCATGCACATTTCCGAATACGATCGCATTGGCGGCGCAGGCGGTCTGGCAGGCTGTTTTGGCATCGCCGTCTTTCAGCGGACGATCCTGTTTTTTCGCTTCGAGTTTAGCCGCTTGTAAGCGCTGGAAGCAGAAGGAACATTTTTCGATCACCCCGCGTGAGCGAACCGTAACATCCGGATTCAGCACCATACGGGTAAGGTCGTCGTTCATCTGGAATACTGCGGGATCCAGTTTACCCACCAGTTGCTGATCCTGGTTATCGGCAAAGCTGTCAGCTCCTGTATAATCCGCCCAGTTAAAGCGGCGAACTTTGAACGGACAGTTATTGGCGCAATAACGGGTACCGATACAACGGTTATAAGTCATCTGGTTCACCCCTTCCGCACTGTGGTTGGTGGCGGCTACCGGACAAACGTTCTCACAAGGAGCGTTGTCACAATGCTGACACATCATCGGCTGGAAGACCACGCCTTTCAGCTGGTCAGGGTTCTTTTCATCGCTTACAAAATAACGGTCGATCCGCAGCCAGTGCATATCATGGTAACGGAGCACTTCGCTCTTACCCACCACCGGTACGTTGTTTTCTGCATGACAGGCCACCACGCAGGCGCCGCAGCCATAACAGGCATTCATGTCGATGTTCATGCCCCATTTGATACCCGGCTGATCGTGCATCGGGTAAAGGGTTGCTTCTTTACGGTAATCCTTGGTCTTGCCATCCTTGCTGGTACCGAAGTCTTCTTCCAGGTGATTGCGGTAATCAGGAATCACGGTGGGGTATTTCTTCAGGGTGGCCAGGGTGGTTTCGCGGACTACTTCAATCCGGTCTTCGTATGAATTGTGAATCTGTGTTTGTGCAATTTTCTCTTTCCGTCCGGCATCAGCAGCTACCACCGCATTGTGATAAACCACGGTAGAGCCATTATAAGAAGAGAATGGATAAACGTTTTTACCTACGCCGGCAGCTGTTTTACCCAGGTTCTCACTACGGCCATAACCAACCGCCACCGCAATGGTGTTGGCATCCATACCGGGGATGACCAGTACAGGTAATTCTATATCTACCGGCTTGTTGTTGGTGTTAACACCAACAACAGTCAGCTTGATCACCGGCTTCTGAGGAAAATACTCGTAGTTATTGCTTTCTTTCTCACTACCATCGATCAGGTTCAGATCCAGCAGCTCTTTAGCCATGGTCAGGCTGATCAATGCATAGTTGTCCCAGGTAGCTTTGGTGATACCATCCGGTAATTCCTGCAGCCAGGGGTTGGTGGCACCGGTTCCGGTACCGATCGATGTTTTCTGATAGAGTACTACCTCTTTACCCGTAACCTTTGTAGTATTCTTTATTGCGGTTGTGGCTTCGGCTACAGCTGTTCCATTGTAGGTACCGGCTCCGGCAGGAGCAGCGGCTTCTTCTTTAATACCCAGCTGCAGCGTTGTATTCAGGGCCTCTTCACTGCCGAGTTTACCAGCCCAATAGCTTTTGAAGTAGGTTTCGTATTCAGTATTGTTACCACTCCATTTCAGCAGGGAAGTCTGGAACGGACGTGTTTTGAATAAAGGATAAATAGTCGGTTGCTGGAAACTCACCGCACCGGTTTTTGCTTCCGCATCTCCCCAGCTTTCGAGGTAATGATGGGTGGGCAGGATGAAATCGCAGCGTTCGGTGGTTTCATCCATTCTTTCGCTGAAGGATACTTTCACTTTCACCTTGGTCATTGCTTTTTCAAACCTTGTTACCCATTTACCATTCACCATTTCACCTTCAGAAGAAGAATAAACAGGGTTAGCGCCATAGATCAGCAGGGTTCCTACTGAACCAGCTTCCATTTCGGCCTGCAACTGGGCGAAATCTGAGTCAATACCCTGGCGGTAATTCACCGGTTTGCTCCAGTCGATGGTTTTACCAAATGCACCAATGGCATTGTTGATCGCATTCACGATCACCTGTACATTTTTATCGTTGCTGCCGCTCACTACGAGGGCAGTTCCATTATTTGCTTTCAGGTCTTCGGCTACTTTTTTGATACCGGGACGTGTGCTGGCTTCGCCGGTCAGGGCATTCAGCAGTTCCAGGGCTACGGCACCTTCTTCAGAAGGACGATGCGTGAAACGCTCATCGGCACTGGCTCCTGTCAGGCTCAGGAAGCTCTCGAACTGGTAGTGCTTGCTCATGGCAAAATGCTGCTCATCGATCTTACGACCGGCGGCATAACCCTTTGCATTTTCTGCTGCATTCAGCCAGGTACCGAGAAAATCCGCACCCAGACTCACGATTACTTTGGCTGCACCAAAATCATAAGTAGGGATCTTACGGCCAAATCCGCTGGCTTCGTTGGCCAGCAGCATACCGCTGTAAGAAACCGGATCCACCTGCACATGTTTCAGGCCGGGAAACGCGGCAATAATTTCTTTCGTAGAAGGAGAAACGATCGTGCTGGTCAGTAACACCGTGGTGCCGCCAGCCGCTTTCATTGCCTCAGCTACCAGTTTATCGAACTGTTCGAACGTAGGAACTTCATTGTATTTGGCCGCTTCACCTGTTCCGGTTTTCTGGATCGGAAAACGAAGACGGCTGGTATCATACAGATCAAGTACGGAAGCCTGTACGCGGGCCGTTGTGCCACCGCCGGTATAACCACAATCGGTATTCCCTTCAATCTTGATAGGACGGCCATCTCTTACTTTAGCCAGTACCGGTACCACATCTCCATCCTGTACATAAGTGGTGGCATAATACTGTGCCACACCGGGAATCAGGTTTTCGGGTTTGTTGGCGTACGGAATCGCTTTCTTTACCGGGATCTTACAGCTGGCAGCCAATGAGGCGGCGGCGGTGCTGAAACCCAGGTACTTCAAGAAATCCCTGCGGGGGGCTTTGGCGTCTATTAATCCTTTGTCATCGAAACCTTCAAAAGGTAATTCCTCACGAAATTCGTCCTGCTGCTTTTTCTGAAAGTTTTCGCTGTCATTCACCTCTCCGAAACTTTGCCAGTACTTTTTTTGGCTCATGAATATCAGTTTGATAATTCGATAATGTGCTGAATACAATTGTTGACGTTACGGACCTGCTTAGTAGTGACATTTCTGACACTCAAGACCACCGATATCTTTCACTTTCACGCTGTCCATTTTACCGGACTTGATATCATTGTGGAACTTCTCATAGATGCTGTAAAACTTGTTACCCTTGGTGCTGTCGTAGTTGAAGTTCACATTGGTCTGACGGTGACAGTTGATACACCATCCCATGCTCAGATCGGCCACTTGTTTTACTTCATCCATAGCGGTGATCTCACCATGACAGCTCTGACACTGTACATTACCGGCGCGGATGTGCTGGGAGTGGTTGAAATAAACGTGGTCTGGCAGATTATGGATCTTAGTCCATTCGATTGGTTTCGCTTTAGCAGGATCCCATTTGGAAGGATTATTCGGATCGAATCCGGCAAATTGATAAAGCTTGGCGATCTCGGCTGTACCGTTTACTTCATCCCCGTTTTCTTTATACAGTTTGGGTCCTTTTTCGTAGGTGTTGATGGCCTTGTGGCAGTTCATACACACATTCACAGATGGAATGGCGGCATGCTTGCTTTCCCAGGCGTTTCCATGGCAGTACAGACAGCTGATCTGGTTGATACCGGCGTGTACTTTATGGGAGTAATAGATAGGTTGTTCCGGCTGGTAGTCTTTCTGACGACCCAGTCCGATGGCGCCTTTGGCGACCATATAACCACCGAATACAAAGAATACGATGGAGGCCATGGCGATATAGGTCTTGTTGCGGTAGAAGGCTACAGGCTCAGGACGAACGATTCCTTCAGAATCATCCGACATTTTCTTCAGGTTGCTATTTACCTGCATCAGGATCAAGGCAATGATACCCAGTACAAGGGAGATGACCCCGAAAATGATCGCATTCTGGTTGCCGGTATCTGCAGTTTCAGTAACAGCGCCGGGTTTAGGAGCTGCATTTTTATTTGCCACTTCTGCATTGATATAGGCTACCATATCATCTACATCCTTCTGGGTGACATCAGCAAAACCGGTCATCATGGAGCCGTATTCCGCCTTCAGTCCCTGGGTATAGGGATCCTTGGCCATATAGGCTGCCGGATTGTTGATCCAGGCCAGCAACTCCTTATGGTCTGCCCATTTACCACGTTCTTCCAGTCCCATCAGGGCGGGACCCGTCATCTTTTTGAAGACGTTGTGGCAGGCGGCACACTTTCCGGTAAAGATGGCTTTACCGGCAGCTGCATCCTGTGCAGAAATATTAACTATCGAAATAACAAATAGAGATAGAAATAGTACAGTCAGTCTCTGGCCGATTGGTTTACAAAGAATCATAGATGCAATTGATCTGAAAAATGTGGATAAATAGCTCTAATCAGGCGCAAAAATAAGTCAGTATCACTATAAAAAGCCAATAGCTTTAACTTTTTTTTGATCCGCTACCAGCCTGCGTTTCAGCCGATTTTCAGTCTTTTTTTTGAAGGGCGAAAATCTGTTTGTCATAAATCAGTAAAGCCTGACCTAAAGTTCAACATATGTGGACGAAGCGGCATTTATTGGTTGTTTTTTGTCGACTTTTGCTCCGCATTATTCAAAAAGCACGACATGTTTGAGGGTTTACAACAGAAATGGAAGGTGAAAAGCGGGCAGCTGGTCCTGATTCTCTGCACTTTTGCGATTGGCGGTAGTGCCACCGGATGGGTAGCGAAGAAAATCATGAATGTACTGGCCATTGAGCAGGACTGGCTCTGGGCTGTTATATATATTATAATGGTTACGATCTGCTGGCCCCTGATGGTCATCCTGATCAGTATTCCTTTTGGTCAGTTTCCCTTCTTTTCCCGCTATATTAAAAAACTGGGCAGCCGGATCGGACTGGTCAAATCGAAGACGCCTGATATTAATGAGTGAAAAGCTGACCCATATCGCCATTTTTGCCTCCGGGGCTGGCAGCAATGCCCATCAGATCATTCGTCATTTTACCGGTTCCGCAAAGGCGAAAATCAGCCTGATTGTATGTAATAAGCCTGGGGCTGGAATTTTACAAATAGCTGAAAAAGAACATATTCCGACTCTTTTAATCGAAAAAGAACTCTTTTTTCAGGGAGATGCGTATGTCCCTGAACTCCAAAAAAAGGGGATCGATCTGATCATTCTGGCTGGCTTTCTCTGGAAAATCCCGCCGGCCCTGATCCGGGCCTACCCGGACCGGATTGTCAATATTCACCCTGCCCTTCTGCCCAAATATGGGGGCAAAGGGATGTATGGCCGCCATGTGCATCAGGCAGTAATTGAAAACAAAGAAGCCGTAAGCGGCATTTCGATTCATTTTGTGGATGAGCTATACGACAATGGCGCTGTCATATTTCAAGCCAGTTGTCCGGTACTGGAAGGGGATACTCCTGAGAGCCTGGCCAAAAGGGTTCAGGAACTGGAGCATGTCCATTTTCCGAAAGTGATTGAAGGGCTGCTGTAATATACCTTCAAGGGGGTATAGTTCTGTAGGCGGTTTAACTGCATCTTTATCTCTCAAACAAACCCTTTATGAAAAAGCTGACCCTGTTTTTCCTCCTTTTTGCAAGTACCCTGACCAGTACCGCACAGAATAACCCGATCCTGATCACCCCGGGCGTAGGCGTTAATAATATTAAATTGGGCATGTCTGAAAAACAGGTGACCGATCTCCTAAAAGGTGAACCGGTGGGTTATACCTATGCCGATCAGTTGGATGCTTTCAAAGGATATGATACCCGGATCGATAGTGTGATGCAATTTGTGCTGGGATTTGACAGCTGTATCCGCTATGACAACGAACTGCCGGTCAGCATGCCGGTATTCGGATTATATTTTAAAAATCATAAACTGAATTTCATCACCATCACTTCCTATTCCGCCTCTGAAGATCACCTGAAACAGGTACGTCTAAAAAACGGACTTAAATTCCACGACAGCATGGAGGATTGCGGAAAAAAATTGTCAAAATCCCCTTATCTCGCCCTCGGATACGGCGATTATTCCGGTGACCATTATTATTATACCCTTGGGCTCGAAATGGTATACGACGAGAATAAGCTTACAGCTATCGGCATCTACCCCGTCACCCGTGATTTTCCGGCCAAAATCGCCGAAAACAGCGAGCGCCTGCTCAAAGAAGCCAGTGCGGAGGAGGAAGAAGAAGGAAATAATTGATCAAGTCCTTACACTTTAGAATAGCTTTTGCACTTTCTTTCGTTACTTGCTGCCGGATTGAAAAAGCTATACCCCTATATTGTCATTTACCTGCTCCTTTTTGGAACAGTTTACAGCAGTCAGGCACAGACATACCGGATCAAAGGGTATGTACTGGACAGTTCCCGCAATTACCCGATGGAACTGGTAAGTGTGATCTCCAGTTCGGGAAACGGAACCGTGACCAATAGTATCGGGTATTATGAGATCGAAGTGAGCGAGCAGGACACAATCTGGTTCAGCTACCTCAATAAGTCAACTATGAAGTTCCCGGTGGCAAATATCAGCAATCCCATGCAGTTTGATATTTCCATTCAGGTGAATGTACCCACCCTGAAAGAAGTAAAAATATTGCCTCGCAATTACCGCCAGGATTCGATTCAGAACCGGCTGGACTATGCCAAGGTATTCGGCTTCCAGAAACCAAAACTGAAAACAGTCACCCCTACTTATGGAGCCGGCGTGGGTTTCGATCTCGATGAAATCATCAATATGTTTCGCTTCCGGCGCAACCGCAGTATGCTCTCCTTTCAGCAACGACTGCTGACAGAAGAACAGGATAAATTTGTAGACAACCGCTTCAATAAAGCATTGGTCCGCCGGCTCACCCTGCTCGACGGTCGTGAACTGGATAGTTTTATGCAGGTATTCCGGCCCTCATTTACATTTACTAAAATAGCCGGCGATTATGATTTCCGGTTGTATATCAAACAAGCCCTCTACCGTTTCAAACTCGGATTACCTCCCGAGGCCTGGTTTAAGGAAGAAGAACCGGTGCTGGAATAAATTCAATCATTTAGATCATTGGACCGCAATGAGCGGTATTTTTTGGGTGACATGCCGATATTTTTCCGGAAGCGTTTGGAGAAATAATACGGATCATCAAAGCCCAGTCCGAAGGCGATATCTTTTATCGAGCGGTTGCTGAAGTTGAGTTGCTGACAGGCTTTCTGCATTTTCATCTGCAAAAAATAATCAATCGGCGCATAGCCGGTTTTTTGTTTGAACAAGTTGGAAAAACGCGAGATGGAATAATTGTATTTCGCACTGAGATCATTTAGTGAAATATTATCATTGATCTTCTCCTGCATGAAGAGAATGGCACTGTCTACACAATCGAGTTTATCCCCGGAGTTGGCCGCATAATGACGTCCGTTGTATACAAACAGGGTCAGGAAATGCGAGAGACACATATTCGCGAACAGCAGGTTGTCGACACTGTAACCCAGTTCCAGTGTTTTATAAATCTGGGAAAAGATCGGAATGATCTCCCCGTTGTTTTTAATATAGACCGGTTTAAAGTGCTTCTGTATTTCCTGTACTTCATTGAACTGCGGCAGGGCTTCTCCCCCAAAATGGATCCAGTAGATGGTCCAGGGATGGTCGGTACTGCTGCCATAGGAATGTTCGATGTTTTGCGGCAGGATAAAAAATTCATTCGGCCCTACTTCATAACGTTGTTTCCCGATCTGGAACCAGCCGTTCCCATCCACACAGTAAAACAGAAAATTTTCAGGTAACCCTTTCTTCCGGTAAGTAAAATGATCTTTGGCCTTAGGATAATAACCTATGGAACAGATATGCAGGTGACGCAGCATGGAATTGCTGTTGACCCTGGACTTCAGGATGGTTTTGGGAATCTCAATCCGTTGCCGGCCGGCCCCGTACCAGATGTTTTTATGTGACCCTTCTTTGTTGTCCTTGTCTTTGTCCTTGAGCATAAGTGGCGTATCGGGAGCTAAAGTAAGAAAAATGAGTAATCAGTAATGAGTGGGGAAGAGAACTTATATTTTATAAACTTTATGCATTTCGAAGCCCAAAATTACTTTTTTTAAGCTTTAGCAAGATTTCATATCATTTTGAGTCTTCCACAGTTACTGATTACTCATTACTCATCCACTTTAAGCCTGTTACAATTTAAATAGCGTCTTCCACAGCTACTCATTACTGATTACTCATTACTCATCCGCTGCTACATGATGCTTTTCCCCGCCAAAATCCCTACATTGGTGCCAACAAAAACGACCATGCCATGTATCATTTCGCCCGCTTTAAAGTTGCCCTCCTTGTATTCCTGTTTCCCATCATCTCGACCGCCACTATCCGCCTTCCTTATTTCATTTCGGACGGCATGGTATTGCAGCAAAATGCGAATCCTGTACTATGGGGCTGGGCGAGTCCGGGCGCTACGGTCAAAGTGAGTACTTCCTGGAATAAAGCCAGCTATAGTACCAAAGCCGGGTCCGACGGCAAATGGCGTTTATCCGTGAAGACCCCGGTGGCTGGCCAGGTGCCTACCACTGTATGGGATATGTCGGAGGATGGATCAGCGGCTGCGAGGATGTCTCCTATGCTGTTGGAGAAAACTCCAACAGCGGGACACGGTCCGTATACTATTACTATTTCGGATGGGAAGCCGGTTACCATCAAGGATGTGTTGATCGGTGAAGTATGGTTGTGCAGCGGGCAGAGTAATATGGAAATGGCGATGAAAGGATTCAAAGACCAGCCTATTATTGGCAGCAATGAGGCCATATTTAATTCAACCAATGAGCATATCCGCATATATACAGTTCCGCGTTCCGTACAACGTTTACCACAGGATACCAGCAAACAGTCCACCTGGAAAATGGCTGAACCCGAAGCGGTGAGTAATTTCAGCGCCACGGCTTATTATTTTGGCAAAATGCTCTATGAAAGATTAAAAGTACCTATCGGGCTGGTCAATATCAGTTACGGAGGTTCCCCGGTAGAAGCCTTTATGGATGCGGAAACATTAAAAGCTTTTCCGGAGATCAAAGTACCCTCCCCGACCGATACCAGCAAACTGAATAACAAAAATGCCACGGTATTGTACAATGGAATGCTGAAACCCTTTCTTGGTTATACCATCAAAGGTTGTATCTGGTACCAGGGCGAGAGTAATAACGACCGGGCGAAACAATACGAGACCTTGTTTCCTGCTTTTGTTAAACAGATCCGGGAGCAAAGCGGACAGGGAGACTTTCCCTTCTTTTATGCGCAGATTGCGCCTTATAATTATATGAACCATGCGGTCGTGGGTGCTACGGCTTATAATTCAGCTTACCTGAGGGATGCACAACGTAAGGCTTTATCTGTTATACCCAACAGCGGCATGGCTGTACTGATGGATATCGGGGAGGAATTCAATATCCATCCGATGGATAAACTGACTGGCGCAAAACGCCTTGCATTTATGGCACTCGGCAAAACATACGGGCTGAAGGGATTTGGCTATGAAAGTCCCGCTTATGATGCCATCACGATCAGTGGTAATATTGTCACGGTTAAATTTAAAAATGCGCCAAACGGTTTATCTGCCTTCGGCAAAGAGCTGAAGTACTTTGAAGTGGCCGGGGCGAATAAAGTATTCCGTCCGGCGAAAGCGATGGTAAACGGCGGTAATATCATCTTATCTGCTCCCGATGTAAAGGAACCCGTAGCGGTTCGTTATGCATTTAAGGATTTTGTGGTGGGGGATCTGTTTAGTTCGGAGGGGTTTCCGGTGAGTAGTTTTCGAACAGATGACTGGTAAGGCAATGAGTAATCAGTAATGAGTAATGAGTGGGGGAAGAGTCGTTATAATCTTAAAAATATAAACGTACTGAAAACCCAAAACATATATTTTCAGCGTTAAGCCTGATACATTAGTATTTGAGTCTTCTGCAGCTACTCATTACTAATTACTCATTACTCATTCGCTTTTAGCATGTTACAATTCTATTAGCATTTTCCGCAGCTACTCATTACTGATTACTCATTACTCATTTCGAGTATCCCGTAAAAATCCCCGACCCCGGTGCATTCGCATCATTTAGCCAGAGCACCCTCCCTCCTTTAGTGGCGGTGAAGTAAGCGTCATATGTTTTTGATCGCTGCTCAATATTTGAAAAATTCAGCTGCCAGTCATTTACAGAGGAGAAGTTACCATCAGACTTCGCTTGTGCCACATTAGTCTGGCCATTGAAAGTATTGGCCGCCACCAGTTCCCAATGATACTGTTGCCCGCTTTTAAAATCAAACCACTGGGAAGAAGTATAGGTGTTCATCCCGGCATAGTTTCCGGTATAATAATTTGCATAATACGTATTACTGGAAAAACCGGCATTCCATTTTCCGGTGCCGGCCAGGTCGGAGGCGGCCACCGCAAATTTGTTGTAGGTCGTCATATAATCCAGTTTATTAAAAATCTCCGGATCAGCGTTAATTGTTGTCCCGGCACTGTTGGTCACTACCCAGCTACCTGAATATTCAGTCAGCTTTCCCCAGACAATGGATTCTGGATTGAAGCCAAATTC
>DAORKK010000036.1:8566-12740 GCA_035439525.1 Chitinophagaceae bacterium | reverse complement strand
CTGAATATTCAGTCAGCTTTCCCCAGACAATGGATTCTGGATTGAAGCCAAATTCACGGGTAAAGCTGGCATTATCCGGTGCCACCACTTCAATCCAGCCGCCGCCCCTGCGGAAGAGCACAATAAAAACTGACTGACCGGTGCTGTTTTCCGTGGCATAGCCTGAACCGAAATAAGGACGGTTATAAGTTTCCACATATCGGGCGCTGAAATTACTCAGATTGCTGTAACGGGGTGCCACGAGTATATTCCAGGCAGCCCTGATCAGCGGCTCGGGATCAGAAGGGAAGATCGTTCCCTCTTTGGGATAATGGATCATCGTTTTGATGGATCCTTTCTCCACTTGTACCCAGTCTTCCTGGATGCTGCTGGTCCAGCCATCATCAAAATTGGTCGTATTGAACTTGTAACCGGTAGCCACGGGTTGCGTATTGCTGATCGTCTGTTCATTGCCATTATCAGCCGGTGGCGGAGGTACGGGGTCCTGCACAGCAACTGTGTTCCCGGATTGCAACCGGATCGTACTCAGCAGCTGATCATAAGCGGGAGCAAACTTTTTATCCGAGCGATTGCAGAGTATACTCACACAGGCTCCGTAACCGGTATAGGTAGTCACTGTGGTAATGACTTCTTTACCATTAAACATCCATTTGCCGGTGCCACTGGTTTTTTTCCAATCGCCAAAAACGGTTTCAGCAGCTGTTTTTATTGGAAGGGCTGTAATCTGATAAGGGGTGGCAGCCAGTTTTTCCCACTCACTGTCAAAATCCGCTTCCGGGGTTCCAAGTGAAGTGGTGTTCTTATAAATGGCAATCTGTGCCCATTTGGTTCCCTCTTTTTTTACATACTGAATGGCCGCATTATTCTCTTCCCCCTTGCTCCAGCCATCGGGCAGGGTGAAAGTAACTATATCATAGGTTTGTTCCTGGGCTAACAGGCGGGTGGAGCAGAAAAGGAAAAATATAAAGAAGTACTTCATGTCGGGCATATTTACTGCTCAAAGATGAAATATTCTAAAGAGGGGCGTATCCCGGAAAAAGAGGATTTTTATGGAAGGTTGGCAGGTTGATAAGGCAACCTGCTAAGAGCACCACTTGTCAACTTGTAAACATTTCAACCTATCTCCACCTTTCATCAATCGCTTTCAGGCAACGCCTGAGTGGATCCTGCATCATGGCCAGTGATGGAGAGAAAATATAGATATTGTTACCAAGGGCCAGTGTACTGTACTCGTTCCATTTCTTTTCCGGATCACCCCAGCTGGCAATTTTGAAAATAGCAAGGGCACTATCCCTTTCGGCTGTCGATCCGAAGCTGCATTGGGTTACTTGGATCGTACCGAAAATGTCTTTTGCACCGGGAACAGTTTTTTTCAAAACAAGGGCAGTGGAAATTTTGGCTATACTGTCCAGAAACCATCTTTCCTTCGGGGTGTTATAAATGTCCTCTTCACAAAGCAATCGTGTAAGAATAATGCCGGTATCCTTAAAATAGAGTGGTTGACCTTTTCCCTGGTATTGTTTCAGTTCGCCCTTTGATTCTATAAACTTTACCAGTTTTCCCAGCTCTCCGGGAGCGGATGATAACTTAAAAACCTGGTGAATTGTGGTATCCCTGAAGCCAGCGCAAGGTTGCTCTGGTTCGGGTTTAGCAATAGTAACTGGTTCATTCTTTTGTTCCTTACAGGAAGAAAGGAGGAAGAGAAGGATATAAATTAAACTCTTTTTCATGAAGAAGGTTTGCTTTACACGGCTGGTTTGAAATCCCTTGTCATTGTTGCTAATGTGCTAAATCATAAATCGCCAATAGCGAATAAAAAAGGAAACAATGGCAATCAGGCACCCAATTACGCTCACGACAGCCCATATTTTTTTCTCTTTCTTCTTCACGGCCAGCACCCCAAAGACAATCGATAGTAACGCGATTGGAATAAAATACAACTTAATGTGAATCCGGGAAAGTTCAATTATGCCAAATAATGCCCGTGTTTTACCACCTGAAGAAAGGTAAGCCAATGAAAGGTTGTAATTGTGTATTAATAACCCCACAATGCATAGGCTACTCGAAACTAATGATAGAATTGAATATTTAAAGCCTTTCATTTTGGTTGGAGTTAATCTTCGTAGTTATAATTACAGCTAACCCGCTGTTGGATATCGTTTTTTGTCAGGCAAGATTTTATAAATAATATAAAACCCAAACATCTGAAGTCCTACAAATATCAGGGATCTAAAAGCAAAGTAATACCAATCGCCATTGTAAGAAAGTCCTTCGAAATAGTTCTTTACTAAAATCCAGCCTGTAATAAAGAGACTCAATATCAGAAAAAACCGAATCAGTCCATTTGGCTTTGTTTTAAAGAAAGTGAGAATGACAACTAAAATACCACTTGTCATGAAACTCACAGGAAGAAAAAAGTCATTTATAGTGTATTCGTGTCGAGTAGGTCCTAAATCAAGACCTAATAGGTGAGCAAAAGATAATAGTGTCAATACAAAAATGTAAATGGCTGCGAATACTTTAAGCTTAGACATATATTATTAACTTAAGAACGAAGTCCAAAAATGTGGAGTCATCGTTTTAAGATGCAAAACTTCGGAGTATCCACAAATGGCAGCCAACGATTGTATTATCGCTATTACACATTATATTTAAACGAATTCCAAATCTAAAAAAACATAACCAATTATTTGGTCAGACATTACTAATTATACTTAGTTCCCCATCATCTCCACATCCCTCCTCCTTTCCTCCGGCATTACTTTTAAATTAACCAGCTTCCCCCCCTTCAACTCCGCCTCCACCGTCGTATTATACGGCGCATGCAATTTGAAATGCACATCCTTATCTTTTGGCCAGGCGGGAAACAACAGGATTCGCTTGCCATCGGTCTGCAACAGCATTTCCTGTAAACCGATCATGCCACTACCGCCCCAGTTATGATCAGGCACCCAGTCGAAGCCTGGACCCCAGAAGGCAGGAAAGCGGCGTTCGGAATTTTGCAGTTTTAAACTGGTGAGACGCCAGGCTTCACCGGTGAGTCCGAGACGGGCGGCCCAGATATTATCTTGCTTCCAGCCGAGATGACTGCGGAATTTATTAACCAGTGAGTCGGACTTCCAGGTGTTGAGGGCCGTATCGAGACCGGGCTTGCCTACACCATAGATACCCCAGGGGTAAACGGGATAGAGCTGGGGGGATTCCACATTCTGGACCCGCTCCCAGCTTTTGGCCGGGGCAATGGTAACGGGACCGTATACCCGCGTATAGGGAATCGGGGGAATCCGCTTGCTGAAAGAATCCCAATGTGCCCGTTGTTCTTTTGTCAGGTAGCTGTCCGGCAACTCGAGCAGACGGTGGGTAATGGTCTGTAAACCGGCAATGGTGGAACTGGCATTATTAGCCATCTTGAAGGTCTCGGCCCCGCTGCCTGGAAAGAGAATGAGTTTGCCTTCGCCATCCAGTTCTTTAATTCCCCGCTGGCGGGCCAGGTAACGATAATGTTCATCAAAGAATTTAAGACTACTTTGGATGAAAGGCATAAATACGGTTATGTCTTTGCCGGTATACCGTTCTTCTTCCAATACCATCAGGCAAAACTCGAGTACCGTATCCCATTCATATTCCAGCCAGGCATTGTATTCCACCCCCTTGTCAAAATAATCAGGACGTTTGGTGCCATACTCCGCATAATTTGGTAAGCCGTAATTTTCCATCTGCTCGGTAAAACAAGCGCCTTCATGATTCCAATAAACCTTTGATCTTAACTTAGCATTCTTTAATATGCGTAAATAGAAATTCAATTGTGACTGCAGCATATCCCAGTCACCCGCTTTGATCATCGGGAAATAAACCAACCGCTGGTTTTGCATGGTGTGTAACCCTCCTCCCCAATTGCGGTAATCGGGCGTGAGTTCATTTTTATCGGTATACACCGGATCCACAGTGAGTAATCCTCCATTGAACTTGGTGGGCCACATACCCGTCGCGTTCAGGGCCAGCATATAACGGAACAACTGGTAGTTGCGCCCGGCTTCCCAGGCGTACCTGTCTTTTTGTGTACTATCTACCACAATAAAACTACGCTTCCAGAAATCAGCCCACCAAAATGTATTTTGCATTGGAGTTGCAGCCGGTACTTTCTTTAACTGATCCAGTTTAGTCTTCCAGTCCG
>DAORKK010000036.1:0-8466 GCA_035439525.1 Chitinophagaceae bacterium | reverse complement strand
TATATCGGCCCAGATGCGGATCGAGGCTTTCACGCCCTTGCTCTCCCCTTCCACCAACACATAGCCACCGTTCAAATGCAGTTGTTGTCTGAAGGTTCCTCCTTCAAACGGGTTGGGAAAAAACTTCACCCGGATACGACCTGCTTTGAGCATGGTATTATGTTCATCGAGACTGCCACTCTTGGCCAGGTAAATAAACAGTTCGCCTTTCTCCACCCATACATTCATCCCGATATCGCCGCCGCCACAGGGCATGGATTCGGAGGGGTTGCTTGAAGGGCTATTCCAGATGATATCGTAAGAAGATGGAAGTTGTGCTGCGGCCTGGAAGTTGAGGGGGTTGACAAGTTGAAAGATTAACAGGTTGATAAGGCAGAACCTCAACATACTGCTTCCCTGGAATAATTTCTTCATTGCACAATTATTTTAACTGAACCGGTAATACCTGCTGGTAGCAGGGGCTTGTCTTTTAAACGGAAGGGAGCCGTGGTATAAGTTACTCTTTTCTCTGCAGGTAAACGTTCATCAGCAATGAGGCGGTTGTGCCAGGTGTTGGCAACGCCAATCATAATGCTGTTGGAACCTTCTTTCAATGCTTTACTGATATCGATCTGGTAGGGGGCTGTCCAGATAGTTCCGCAATCTATCCCGTTCACTTTTACAGAAGCTATATTATAAATTGAATCGATCACGAGCCATGCCTTGTTGAATGATACACCCGGATTGAAGTCAACCTGCTTCATATACATGGCCATGCCGGAATAATACCGGACCATACTGTCCCCCGCTTCGGTCCAGCTTTTAAGGACTTTTAAATTTACCGGGGGCATTGGTCCTCCATAAGCAGGATCAAACTGCAGTTTCCAGTCATTACTGATATCTGTTTCATACGGTTCCCTGATCGTCGCTACGCCTTCGCTCTCTGGGGACGCTTTTTTCTTACAGATAAAGAAGAGTGATTGTGTAGGAGAAAGCCATGTTTTGATCCGGATACCCTTATCCGTATTCTCGACATAGTAACCGGTAAAATATTCGCCGGTTACCGGATCAAGCGCTTCCACTTCTTTATTCTTTACCCTTAGTAAAAATTCTGTACGCAGCCCTTGGCCGGACTGATTGCTTACAAAATAAATATCTGCGTCGGTGGTCTGACGATGGGTCCAGGCGAGTTGGTTTTTCCCTTTCAATACTTCAAGGTCTTTATGTACAAAGGGTAAGCTGTCTTCTTTCCATACACCCCGAAGGTTCCAGCCCTTGAACGTACCCGTTTTGATTCTATCCATCAATAAACGGATGGCTCCGTCATCATCCTTCCATCCGCGTCCATGCACAACTTCCTCTTCAAGTAAAATATTAGCTCCCTGCTTGAGCAACTCCAGTATTTTAACTGCTACCGGCACGGTCATCCAAAGGGAATTGGGATTCAGTTTATGACCGGACGGAAACACCAATAACGCATAACTGGCTCCACCGGGTGTAACCACCCTTCCGTTCACCACTTTCATCTGCATCAGCACATCCGGATTGAAGGAATCGTAGGCATAACCATTCAGTGGATCGATCCAGTCTTCCGGGTCGGCCATATTCGCGGAATGAGTCACCCCGTCCGGAATTGTGCGTAAGGGCTCTCCTTTATTTTCCAGGCGCATCTTCTCCGCTTCTACTCTTGCTTTTCCGATTAATCCGGGTAAAACATTCACTAACCTGTCAGGCAAAAGAGCACGTCGTGGCAATTCATCGCTGGTGAATACGGCAATATCAGTAACCGGTTTACCAAGCTGAAGCAATGACTGACAACGGGCGATGTACTCCATCCAGGCCTTGCTATGTCTGAACCAGGGCTGATCGCGTTGAAAATACAATCCTACGCCATCGAGTGTCATCCCGGGTTTTTTATCTGTCCAGGGATTATGAGCAAAAACATGGAAGACCAGTTTATTTATACCGAGGGCGAATTGGCGGTCACCCAATGCTTTGAGTTTGCCGGGGTGTTCACTCCAGTCCATCCGCACGGTGGTAAACGCTTCGGCCTGCACGATATTCTTTCCATAGATATGCGCGCCACTGATGGCATCAAGCATATCGTTCGGTTTATCGTGGGTTGGACTGTTGTTCCAGAATTCCCCCATGGGCAGGTCGGCATATTTATAATGCGCCAGTCCATCGCTCAGCATGGTGGGGGCAATCGCTTCGGCACTGAGTAAGCAGCCTTTTGCCTGTGCTTCTTTCTTTACTACCGTATAAAATATTTCATTAACCAGCTCTGAGATGGTCAGTCGTACATCATACAATACTTTTTCAGATGTCTCCGCACTGTTCACCGGCACACCGGTCATCGTGATCAGCCAGGGCATCAGGTCATACCCTCTTCGTTTTCTGAACTCAGCCGGAAAGTTGGCGGTCCAGTTCTGGCTGCCGGCTTCCCAGCTGTCCACATGCAATACTTTGATTACCTGCTTTGCCAGTACAGGATCAGTCTTCGCATAAAACTGACCAAACCAGTTCTTCAGTTGCATTTTCACGGCAGCCGGATTAAACTTATCACATTCCAGTCCGAGTCCGCCACCTCCGGTATAATTGGTATGACCTTGTGAAGTATGACCGATCCGTACAATGATCCAGTTGCCTGCCGGTGCTTTCCAGTTGAGATTACCACCTGCATCCATTTTATTAGTCAGGTTCAAAATTCGTTTCACCGGAACAGCATCCGAAATAGTAACGGCGCCGTCATAGGTATTGCGGGCCACCCGCCAGACTGAACCGTTCTTCGCCTGGTATTGATTAATCACCGGTTCATCATTCAGATAAATGCCTTTTACTTTCAGGGAAGGTTTCCATTTGGCGGCATCCAGATCTTCGGACCCTGGTTCGGATCCTTCTTTTGTATAAACAAAACGGAAAAAGCGGGCTGAGACTTCGGGGATGGACCAGGTATAATCCTGATCTCCGTCCTGCCAGCCATGTCTGGGTGCTTCGAGACGAGCCACAGTATGGAATCCGGTACCATCACTTACCTGCAGTTCGAGCCGTAGCGCCTGGTAATTATTACCGGCTGTTTTTACAGTAATTGACCGGCAGGTGATGGGCTCCCCATATTTGTATTGAATCCAGCAGGCGCTGTCGGATTTAAAACTGTTATTATCTGTATTGTGAAAAGCGAGAAAGGAAGGCCTTTCACCTGTACTGGCAGTCACTGCCGGCACCATCGTGATATCCGCATAAGGGGTCTGGCAATTGGCCGGATAAGCATACACGGCTACATCTTTATAAAAACCCTGAAAGCTTTCCGGTTTTGTCAGGTTGATTTTATCTGTTTGTCCTTCTTTGAGATAGGTTTTGGTCCAGACCAGTTTTTGCATCGACAATTCCGGACTGATCCAGGGACCACCTGCGAGGGCAAATCCATCGCTGACATGAATGCCAAGTTCTACATTCAGTCTTTTGGCCTCCTGCATGGCAAATTTTATCATGGACCAGAATTCGGGAGTCAGTTGTCTTGCAGTTGGCGTAAAAGGGATTTTCGATGTAGTGTCTTTAATGGGCATCAGGTAAGCCCCGCCGATACCTACTTTCCTCATCGCTTCAAGGTCGGCCGTAATACCCACTTTGGAGATGGCGCCATGCATCCAGTACCAGAAGACCCAGGGTTTGGCATTATTGCCGGGATTCTGAAACGCTTTTGAAACCAGATCCTGCCCTGGATTTTGAGCCACTGATAAAAATCGCAAAAGCAGACATGCGATGATTAACACACTGTATTTCGTCCTTCTTGTCATTTCAATAGCAAACTTTCTTTCATCAGGTAAACTGACATTATTAAAATTGAATACCGCTCTTGCCTTTATCCACCGATGTAGCCACCGCTATCCCCCGGTGATCCTTTTGATCCACAGCGCAGTAAAAATGATAGACCACGCCTTTCCATTTCACTACATAACTTTTATGGGCATACTTCGCATCATACTCTTCAGAAGGATGAACCAGGTCGTCGCCGGTCCAGTCGGTCCAGTTCACTAAGTCATAACTGCAGGCAAAGCGGTTGAAAGCATCTTTCCGTCCTTCCCAGAAAGCCCCAAAATAAAACATCACCCAGACATCCCCAATCTTTTGTATCACCCCGTCTCCGGTGATCCCGATCTTATGATGCACCACCGGGTCGGTTTTATAGCGTTCCCAATGGATCATATCATTGGAAACCGCCATGCCAATCCGTTCAAACCAACGCCACTTGGGGGTATTATTACTGGTATCGCCATTGGCATTATAATACATCACGAAGGGATAACCGGTGGTTTTTCTTTTATCCCAAATGATACTGCTCTTGTACAGTTTTTTATTCTCCCACCAGCAGACCAGGCTGTCACTGGCGGATAATACCGGTGAACCATAGCGGCTCCATTCATGTGCCTTAACGGGTGTTTGCTTTGTATACGCGATCCCGATCCCGAGCTGGCCACTCTCATAGCCCTTTTCATGGCCACCGATATAGGACATCCAGTAGCGGTCTTTATATTTTTTCAACCGGTAACTCCCTTCCCATTTTGTATCCTGCAGGGCGGTATAACCGGCTTTCTGGTTGGCATCCCAGGCCTCTACCACCTTGCTGGTATCTGAGAAACTCATGATCTTACCGAGTGTGGTCCAATGCAGCAAATCCTTGCTTTTTGATAGCCATGTCTCATAACCCCTGCCATCAAACTGGATCCAGGTCATGTACCAGTACTTGCCTTTGCGGAAGACGGAAGGACAGTCGATCTTTAGTTTGGCGCTGTCGGGTACTACGACGAGGCCATATTTGTATGGAGTTATAATCTCCTCATAAATACGTTGCATATCAACAGCAGGCACTTGTTGAGCCAACAGCCTGCATGACAACAGCAATACAATCCATAAACTCCAGGTCTTCATTAGTCTTTTGTTTTCGGATAAACAACTACCTCCTCCCCGTTAATTAATTCAGTAACCAGCACTACTTTATCCCCTTCTTTATTATAATATGATTTACGGTAATTCTCCGTATCAGCACCGAACTTGCTCTCTGTATACACATAACGTATCTCATCATATCCCTTCTCCCGGTTCCGTACATAGTAATAAATGGAAAACCCGGATGTTTTTCCGTTTAGAAAATACTCATGACGGATCCGGTAACCGGTATTGGGCTCTGTTACTGTTACCGATTTCAGTTCCCCTGTCCTGTAATATTGAATGCTATACCGCTCTCTTCCTGTATCATCATAAACAGTCATATTATCAAGTTGCCTTCTCCGGCCGATTGCATATAAGGAATCATCAGACAAGATTTGATCCCCGTTTAGCAACTGAGTTAAACGCAGGTTGTGCAGGACTGTATCCTGTGGGTACCATGATCTTAAAGTGTCCGCAGGCAAATCATTCATATACTGTCCGATGAATTCCAGGTTACCAAATGCGTCCCAGCGAGATGAGGGTCCGCTCCATTTTCCGGCGTGATAGGTCCGCTTGCATCGGATCTGACCGGAGATATCATATTGTTCTTCAAATCCATCTTTCCGGCCATCCAGATACATCGTCCTGCTATGTAATTGGCCATTCAGGTACCAGGTACTAGCTTCCCCACTGAGTACACTATCCCGGTAACTGTATTGGGCTATTTTCTTTCCGGATTCACTAAATAAAAAAAGCGATCCGTTCAGTTTTCCGTTCCTTCTGTCCATGGTAAATGCCGGTTGCTTATTCAGCCATTTACCCTTATAAACTCCATTGGCAGGGTACTTACCATATTGATTTCGTAAAAAATTCAACGTTGTAATCCCCTGGAGATAATAGAAATAATAGGTTGCTGAAGAAGCCTGGTGAATGTACGCTATGCTGTTTCCACAGGGATATACCGCCTGCTGATTGTTATAGGTATTTGCAAAAAGCAACCAGGTATCTCCTTCTTTTACGCCCATATCACAGGAAGTGCTTTTGCCAAAGATCAATATACTGCGGATGGCAGGTCTTCCTTTAAAGAGTTCAAGCGGTTCAATTTCAGCTTGTTGATAATTCATGTTTCCATTTACGCCGTAACTGATCTCACCCAGCCGGATGATCTTTGCCAGTAATATGGTAGTATACCGGTCCAGTACTTTGACACTTAATGAATCAGTGGTACAGCGGCAGGCAAATGCTGCCGCTGAAAACAACAGGAAAGAAAGAATAAAAAATAATCGTTTCATTATCTTCATTTTTCACTACTGATGCGGGTAAAACCATTTTTACACTCCCCGCTGAAACTTATTGACCTGCCAGTTTTCAATATAGTCGTTTAATCATGGCAGCTGTTTCGCTGACCTTACCGTTCTTACCGCTCAACGGGAATAAATAAAAAGTATAGTGATAATCCTTCGCCTTTACCTGGTATTTCTCCAGCGGCGCTGCCACATCACTCCAGCTGTCATTGCCACCCACACCCATCTGCACCAGATCAATATTAAGGGTGATGTAGGGCGCCTTCACTAATTTATTCGTGTGCTTTGCATTCAGGATATTCTCTTCTGTAAACGGCCAGGCACTCATGCTGAGTAAACTATCAGCCACCACCAGTAAGCCATTCTTTGATTTGGGATTGCTGAGATACATCCATCTTACATCAGTCCGGTTACCGTTTTCTTGTGGAACTACATAGGGTTCCATGAATGAATAGATATCCTGTTTGTAAATGCCGGCATCGGAACCATAGTTTCGATCGGTGTAATTCTCATAGGGACCTTTCCCAAAATACTCAAGCTGCTGGTAACTGTCCGCTGTTCCCATTTGCATCCCCACTTTAGGTATATTGGGCAGTCCAGGCTTTACGGTCAGGTGATAATCCACTTTCACCACCCCGCTGCCGCTGAAAGTATAAGTGACCAATACCCTTGCACTGTCATTGATCAGCGAATACGCCGCTTTTACCTGGGGTTCCTGATCTGCCGACTCACCGGGGGTTGTACTGATCAGTTTCATACCTGATTCGTACCATTGTTTCAGTTTACGCTGCGGCTTCCAGCCACGACGGTCATTATCCGTCAGTGGTCTGGTGAAATCAGGGAGCAGGGGCTGGAAAACAGATTCCTGTCCTTTATAAACCAGGGAAGAAAGACCACCCAGTCCCGTCTTCTTTACAATTGCGGAATAATCTTTTGCCTTGATAATGATATCATTTTCGGATAAAGTCATTCGTACACCTGCTTTATGACTGATCTCCGGTTCTTTCTTCATCGCTTTTTGAATCACTAATTGATCGGAAGCCATAATATGACCTGCGGGTGCCCAGGAAGTTGCTTTTTGTATTACAAACCTGATATCAGCATGGTATTCCGCCTCCGGATTCATTTTAGGGATCCAGTTACTAATGGGAAAAACGGCTTCGACACCTGGTGGCACATCAATACCCCCGATCTGCTTTTCCGAAATAATAAGGCCATCTTCACGGATAACTATATAGGCGGTGTATTTATTTACATTCACTACCTGGCTCAGGTTCGTGATCCGTAATAAACCTTTTACTGAATCCGCCCAGCTGCATTGAATCGGCTGGAAGATCCGCTTGCATTCATACATGGCTTCTTTGGGACGGCCATCCGCTGTTACGATTCCTTTGATGGTAAAATTGTCAAAATATTTTTCGCCGTAATCACCACCATAGGCATAATACTCCACGCCTGCGGAATCTCTCTTTAATAACCCCTGGTCTTTAAATTCCCAGATACCGCCACCAATAATACGGGGGGTAGCGCGCCACTGATCCCATAAGTCTTTTAAATTACCGGCACTATTGCCCATAGCATGGGCATATTCGCAGAAGAAGATGGGACGATGATCGCCGTTTTGCTGATTGGCCATTAAGGGTGCGGTATAATCAGAAGGATACATCCGGCTCACCACATCCACATAATACTGATCGAGCGGATTCTGGATCCGGTGCGAATGATCATTTGATTTTAAATATTTCGGATCGGATGGATCAATATAACCAGGTTCTTTAGGACTTCCCATGGCGGGTTCATAATGCAAGGGTCTTGTCATATCAAAATCCTTGATCCAGCCGGCCATGGCGGCATGGTTGGGACCGCTGCCGGCTTCATTGCCCAGGCTCCACATGATAATGGAAGGGTGATTCTTATCCCGCAGCGCCATCCGGCTCACTCTTTCAATATACGCGGCGGTCCACTGCGGATCATGATCGAGTTTGCCGCCAAGACCATGGGTCTCGTGATTGGCTTCATCGATCACCATAATGCCATATTCATCACAGAGATCGAGTAAATAGGGATCAGAAGGATAGTGACTGAGCCGGACACAATTAAAATTGAATTGTTTGATGGTCGTGATATCCTGTTTTATATCTTCTCTGGTCAATGCCTTTCCCCGTACCGGATGATGATCCGGACGGTTGACACCATATAAATATGTCAGCTTGCCATTGATCAGAAGTTTGCTATCTGAGTTCCGGAACTCAAT
>DAORKK010000035.1:0-26641 GCA_035439525.1 Chitinophagaceae bacterium | reverse complement strand
AATGAGATATACCAGGTCCTTTGCTGTTACACCTTGTATCCGGGATTTACCATTCTCCCGGCTGCGGGCTTTCAGTTCAAAGTCTACGGATGACCACTCACTGCGGATGATTCCACCAAAAGCAAATTTTACTTTTTGCGGCTTTGCATTTTTGGCAATTTCGAGATCTATAAAAATATAATGCCTGTTTTGCAGGCGGTGTACTTTCAGCACTTTAACTTCCGGACTGGAGGATTGTACCACCAGTTTGTCCACGGCAATATCTTTATCGCTGTGGATCATCAGTTGCAGTTTATTATTCTTCATACCCGTCCACCAATGGGCGGGATAAATATCCTGGGCACAGAGTGATATCTGCAGCAGCAGGAAGGGTAATAATATAAAACGCTTCATAAGTCCGGTTTAGGAGAGTTATTAAACTTCTAATTCTGTCTTTTTTTCTCTGACAAAGAAGTAACATATTGCGGCAGCAATTATCATTAGACATCCGCCAATTGTAAGGGCAGACATACGATCATTATGTAAGACATTTTTCATTAGCCACCCAAATCCAAGTGATGCGATAATCTCCGGCAATACAATGAAAAAATTAAAAATGCCCATATAAATGCCCACCTTTTCTTTTGGCAAACAGCCACTAAGCATCGCATAAGGCATTGACAGAATGCTAGCCCAGGCAATACCTATCCCGACCATTGCCACAAAAAGGAGATTTTTGTCATGAATAAAGTTAACACTGATGAGCCCAATAGCTCCAGCCATAAGACATAGGCTATGTGTGACCTTACGCCCCAATTTATCGGCTATGGCAGGCAATACTAAGGCAAACAAAAAAGTAACCACACTGTAAAATGACAGGGTCAAACTTCCAAAATCGGCACCTTCTGCATAAACAGGATCACTGGCATCTTTACCATGAAATACATTGACCGCAACCGCAGTAGTATAATAAAACCACATTAAAAATAAACCTGGCCAAGTAAAAAATTGAATTAATGAAACAATCCGCATCCTTTTGGGCATATTTGTCAAAGCGTGGAGTATTTCGTTCACTCCTCCCATAAACCCCTTTCCTTTTTCATTTGGTTTTTTCTTAAAATCGAGATCTGAAGGAGGATACTCTTTGGTTGTGAAAACCGTGTATAAAACGGAGGATATAAAAAAGAACGACCCGATATAAAAAGACCATTTCACATTATCGGGAATCCCTCCCTGAGCAGCCGTATTATTGGAATTAAAAATGTTTTTCATTATCCAGGGCAATGCGGAAGCAATACTACCACCCAATCCGATCATCAGACTTTGCATGATGAACCCCCTGTTCACTTGTGAATCTGGCAATTGATCGGTTACAAAAGCACGGAAAGGCTCCATGGCTACATTACCAAATACATCTAAAACCCAGAGTAAACCTGCGGCCATCCATAAAGCACTGCTATGTGGCATAAAAATCAAGGCAATTGAACTTAAAATAGCCCCAATCATAAAAAAAGGTCTTCGTCTACCCCAACGAGGATGCCAGGTACGATCACTCATATACCCTATTATAGGTTGAACCAGTAACCCAGTTAATGGTGCGGCTAAAAAAAGCAGAGGAACCTCATCTGGGTTTGCACCCAGGTTTTCATAGATACGCCCCATATTAGCTCGCTGAAGATCCCAGCCAAACTGAATCCCAAAAAAACCAACACTCATATTAATGATCTGAACCAGACTGAGTTGGGGCTTAACTCCTGTATAAGCTGAAGACATAAGCAATCGATTTTAATTAAACATAGGGAAGGTAGTAATTAATATGTAAAAGGTACACATTTGTGTACCTTAAAATTTTATCCCATAAAATAGTGTCGCAATGGGGTCAGATCACGTATCCATTCGGGATAATCGCGCCTTTTTTAACCACCACAATACCGTCTTTAACCATGTATAACGGATGGTCGGTATTCTCAAGATGGGGCCCTCCATTGATCCGTACATCATTGCCGATCCGGACATTTTTGTCGAGAATGGCATTTTTGATATAACAACGGTTACCAACTCCCAGCAGGGGTACCCCTTTTTCCGTATCGGAAGCGATATCAGTCAGGGTTTCATAAAAGTCGCTGCCCATCAGGTACGTGCTGACGATGGTACTGCCATGTCCCACCCTGCTCCGGATACCGACTACAGAGTTCTCGATCCGGGAGGCATTAATGATCGAGCCTTCTGCTACGAGCGTCTTTTCCAGGGTGGTACCACTGATTTTTGCCGGCGGCAGCATACGGGGACGGGTATAAATGGTGCGGTCATTATCAAACATATTGAAGTCCGGGATGTCTTTTGTCAGATCCAGGTTTGCTTCAAAGAAGGAATAGATATTCCCGATGTCGGTCCAGTAACCGGAGTACTGGTAACTGGCTACTTTATATTTATTAATAGACTGCGGGATGATTTCTTTACCAAAGTCGGTCGCGTCTTTAAATTCTGTACGCAACATATCAAACATCAGGTCGCGGTTGAAAATATAGATACCCATGGAAGCCAGGTAATCGCGGCCGGCCGCTTTCATTTCTTCACCGGTATCACTAACCCAATCCCCCAATACTTCTTTCTTTGGCTTTTCAATAAAGGAAGTGATCAGACCTCCATCACTTTTCAGGATCCCGAATTCAGGGGCTTCCCGCTGGGCAACGGGAATGGTTGCCACAGAAATATCGGCGCCCAGTTCTTTATGATTTCCCAGCATATCGGCAAAGTCCATCTGGTAAAGCTGATCACCGGAAAGGATCAGGATATACTCACTTTCGAATGGTTCAATATGCCGCAAACTCTGGCGAACTGCATCGGCCGTACCCTGGAACCAGCCCGGACTATCCGGAGTTTGTTCAGCCGCCAGAATATCCACAAAAGCTTTACTGAACGCACTGAAGTGATACGTGTTTTTAATGTGCCGGTTCAGGGAAGCGGAGTTGAACTGGGTCAGGACAAACATCCTGCCGATCCCATTGTTCAGACAATTTGAAATGGGAATATCCACTAACCTGTATTTACCTGCGATCGGAACAGCCGGTTTTGAACGGCTTGCCGTTAAAGGGAATAAGCGGGTGCCGGCACCGCCACCCAGAATAACGGATAAGATTTCCTTGGAATGAGTAATAGTTCGGATTGCCATAACCAGTCGTTTTATTTCAGTGATTTGTATAGGTCAATATACTGTTGTGCAGATGAGTCCCAGGAATGGTCAATGGTCATCATATGGCTGCGCATCCAGTTATAAAGGTCTTGTTTATTATTGTAAAGATCGATAGCTCTTCCTACAGAATAGGTAATATCTTCCACAGATGCCTGATCAAAACGGATACCCACTCCCTGCCAGTCGCCCATATCCGTTACCGTGTCCCTTAATCCACCCACATTCCGGACCATCGGCACGGTCCCATATCGCAGGGCATACATCTGGTTTAAGCCACAGGGCTCTACCCGGCTCGGCATCAGCAGGAAATCGGAGCCGGCATAGATCAGGTGACTCAATGGCTCGCTATAGCCAATATATGAGTTATAATACCCGCCAAACTGGTGTTTCATCTGGTCCAGCCTGTCCTCCAGGTTGGGATCCCCGGAACCTAATACCAGGAAATTGGCATTGCCGTGATGCTGATAGATCGATTGGGCAATGGCTTCCGGCAGCAGGTCAGCTGCTTTTTCCCCCACTAACCGTCCGATAAAGGCAATCAGTGGCTTATCCGGATCGAGGCCAAACTGACCGGCCAGTTCCTTTTTATTCTTTTTCTTGCCTTTTGCCACCAGTTCCTTGTCATAATTTTTTGCGATCATGGAATCGGTTACCGGATCCCATACCTGGTTATCGATCCCGTTCAGGATACCGGAACTTTTGCCCACTTCATATTGAAACAGGTCCTGCAGGCCATTCGCTTCTTCTTTGAGTTCATCCAGGTAACTATGACTGACGGTGGTCACTTTCCAGGCACATTTTACAGCGGATGCCAGCGGGTTGATGGAATCAGCCCAGTCCAGCATGCCCCATTTCCAGGAATCAAAAGGTGGCAGGAGGTAATATTTATCCCAGCCAATCCAGCCCTGGTATTGGGCATTGTGGACGGTTAATACAGTGGGTACATCCGCGAGTTTCTGGCGGAATTCAAAACAATATTTGACCATGAAAGGAATCAGTCCGGTATGGTGATCATGACAATGGATCACATCCGGGCTATGCTGCCACTTGCTCATCCAGTCGCAGGCAGCTACCTGGAAGGCCAGGAAACGTTCGGTATCGTCTTCGTAACCGTAGATTTTTTCACGGTCGAGCAGTCCGTTTATATCTATGAGATAAAGGTCAAAACCCAGTTTATTCGTCTTTTCCTTGATTACACTGTAATGAAAGGCAAAAGGCCCGATCCGCTGATCACCTTCGTGTACCAGTTCCCAGTCATTGGCATAGAGAAATTTGGTGCGGTACATGGGCATGACCACTTTGGCCACATGACCCAGTTCAGCCTGGTACTTTGGCAGGGCCCCTACCACATCTCCAAGACCACCGGCCTTGGCCACCGGGTAACACTCTGCGGCTATATGTATTATCTCCATACTGCAGTAATCGAATTTGAACGGTAATTTAGGGGATTATTTTCATCCCCGGTGTGAGATTGTCCAAAAAAGAATATGATATTTCCGGGATTGTTAAACACCCCTAAAACGGCTAACCGTTTTTTTGGACAAGCTGTCAACAATCATATAAGCTCTTTTTTATTCTGATTTAAATTTGTCATACTTTCAACACTATTTACAACAATTAATTGATTGCTATGAGTCAACCCAAACAATCCACGAATTATGGCGCCTTAGGAACACTGGTTACCGTGTTTTTCTTCTGGGGCTTTATTGCGGCTTCAAACAGTATTTTTATTCCCTTTTGTAAATCACATTTTGCTCTTACTCAGTTTGAGTCGCAACTGGTCGGTTCTGCGTTTTATATTGCGTATTTCGTAGGTTCCCTGATCCTGTTTTTGGTATCCAATGTATTGGGTTATGATATCCTCAATAAAATCGGGTATAAGAAAGGAATTATTTATGGCTTGTTGATTTCGGTTGCCGGCGCCCTGCTAATGCTCCCGTCTGCCAATGCCAACTCCTACCCTGCATTATTAGGCTCCCTGTTTATAATCGCGCTCGGTTTTTCCCTGCAGCAAACAGCAGCACAACCTTTTGCTATTTCACTTGGGGATCCGGCGACCGGTTCACACCGGCTTAACCTGGGTGGTGGGGTAAACTCACTGGGTACCACACTGGGCCCGATCATTGTTAGTTTTTTCCTTTTTGGATCGGTAGGTTCAACCGGCAAAGAAGTAACTGTTACTAATATCAACACCCTTTACCTGATTGTGGCTGGCGTGTTCCTGGCTGTCGCCCTGTTCTTTATGTTCTCCAAACTACCGGATGGCAAGAACAATGAAAAATTTGAAAAAGGAAATAAAGCCGCCCGCTCATTAATCATCATGACAGGTTTTATTGTGGCTGTGATTGTAGCCGCACAACTGGCTGAAATACCCAAACTGCCCTTGTTGCTGGTAACCATCGCTGCTGTAATGGGTATCCTTTTTTACTCCAATATGACTGCACAGAAGAACGGAGATGGCTGGGGAGCGATGAAATACCCCCAATTGATCTATGGAATGATCGGCATTTTTGTTTATGTGGGTGTGGAAGTGACCATTGATAATAACTTTGGCGCCCTGCTGAAAACACCGGGTTACCTGACTGATGCGGGAATGAATGAAAGTGAAATCTCCAAATACATTTCCCTCTATTGGGGAAGTCTGATGATTGGCCGGTGGACGGGTGCGGTCAGTGTATTTAACCTGAAAGGAATGTCAAAAATTATAGCCCGCATCATTGTGCCCTTTATTGCATTCGGTGTGGTGCTATATGTAAACAATCTTAACGGCAGTGATGTGTCTGATCTCTGGGGTTATGCAATCTGTGTTGCCATTGCTATTGCTGCCTTTTTCTATGGACAGGAGAAGCCCGTTAAAACGCTGGTTACCGTATCGATCCTGGCCGCAATTGCCATGCTGATCGGCACATTCACCAGCGGATTGGTTTCCGTATATGCGCTGATGGCGGGTGGACTTTTCTGTTCTGTGATGTGGCCTTGTATTTTTGCGTTGGGTGTGGGTGGTTTAGGTAAATATACCGGTCAGGGATCTGCATTCCTGATCATGATGATCCTGGGTGGTGCCCTGATTCCCCCGATGCAGGGAGCTGTTGGTGATATCGCTTCAATCGGCATCCATACTTCCTACATTGTTGCTGCAATTTGTTTCTTCTTCCTGGCTTTCTTAGCCATTAAAATGAAACAGGTATTACATAAACAAGGACTTGATTTTGATGAGCAGATCGGTGGCGGTCACTAATTGTTGATTAATAAAGATTATTTTATGTCAGACTTTGCAATCGGAATAGATATCGGTGGCACGAATACCAAATTCGGCGTAGTGGACCGTCACGGGCGTATTGTGACCCAGGACCGCACATCCACCAATGAACATGAAACCGTACAGGAATTTATCGAAGTGCTGTATGCGAAAATGAAACCCATGATCGATCAGGCCGGGGGGCCGGATAAGTTTGTGGGTGTAGGTGTAGGTGCCCCCAATGGAAATTTTTATACCGGTAATATTGAATATGCGCCTAACCTGAAGTGGCGGGGGATTATACCACTTGCTAAAATGATATCCGAGAAGTTTGACCTGCGGGTAAAACTGACTAACGATGCCAATGCAGCGGCGGTAGGTGAAATGATGTATGGCTGTGCGAAAGATCTCCGGCATTTTATCACCATCACCCTGGGTACCGGGGTAGGCAGCGGAATTGTAATTGATGGAAAAATCCTGCTGGGGCACGACGGATTTGCCGGAGAACTCGGACATACCATCATCCGTCCGGGTGGTCGTCTCCATAAAGGAACCGGCCTCCGCGGCAGCCTGGAGTCCTATGCTTCCGCTACCGGCGTACGGGAAACAGCCCTGGAAATACTGGCCGAAAAGCCGGAAACACCCAGTCTGCTCCGCGACTATTCAATCAATGACCTGACCAGTCAATCGGTATTTGAGTGTGCCATCAAAGGCGATTCAATTGCCAATGAAATATTTGACTTCACCGGACAGATATTAGGTGAGGCATTGGCCAATTTTGTGATGTTCTCTTCCCCGGAAGCCATCATCCTCTTTGGCGGGCTGACCAAGGCCGGCGATCTGATCATGAACCCGACCCGCAAGGCCATGGAAGATAACCTGCTGCCGATCTTTAAGAATAAGGTCAAACTGATGTTCAGTGAACTGAAGGAAGCAGACGCCGCCATCCTGGGTGCCAGTGCCCTGGTGTGGGACTAACAGATTTCAATAAACACGTTAATACAAAAGCCCCGCAGCAACTGCTGCAGGGCTTTTTTGTATCATAGGTATTTCCTTAAGTTCTGTGCAGGGAATACGGGTAGTTATCAGGGTTTGATATGTGCGGACAAATGACCGGCTTTTGCCATTTTCTCCACCGGTACTGTTTTCTTAACGGCAGTCATTTCGCTTTTGTCTTTCGAAAAAGCCACCACCGCAATGATGGTTAACGTGGCGGCAACTACAATTGCCCAATAAAATCTGACCATACCTGAATGTTTAGTTCAGGATAAATGCCAAAGCCATGCCAAAGGTCAGCATTCATAGCCAACCAATTGCCAATTTTTCCACAAAAAATCCAGTTATTTGTTGGCTTTAATCAGGAAAACGGCTGGTACCGGTCTTTGTCCTTCTTTATCTGAAACCTGGATGGTGGGCGTTCCGTTTACGAGCATACAACTGCTGCCACCTCCGTCGAGGTTGAGGGCTTCCAGACATCCTAAATCTTTTAACAACTGTGCTTCCTGAATAAGGGTGGCTCCTTCGGCCATTCCCGGGTGCCGCCCTTCGATTACGAGTATGATCAGTTTGTGATCGCGTGTATAACCCATGGCCGTTCGGGGGTGTTTATCGTTGATAGCTTTACCAGCAAATTTGAGTTCTTCGTTATTGGTAATTTTTATTTCCCCATTTTGTACTAATACAGGTCCGCCCCCAACTGCTGTTTTCATTTTCCAGGCCGGGAATGATAACCGGATCTTTTTCTGATCACCTGCTCCTTTCAATATGGCCGCCGTAGCGCTTTCTTTAGTAAATCCAGGTAATGAATCACGAACTACGTCGACAGGTCCCTGATAGGCGTAGGAATAACGGAGACTGCTATCCGTATATAACCAGGCAATATCGGCATTTCGTTTTTTGGATATGCCGATCGCACTGCCAAACGGATGACGGTAAGTGAGCGTATCCTTCCCTTTGCCATTAATCGTATGACTGTTATACCCAAGCAATTTCCCGTTTTTAATGACCAGGTTGAGGTTTTGATTGGTAGCAAACGAAAAGAAAGTGGTATTCACCACCAGCAGTGGCTGATTATTTTTTGTATAAAATCCGGAGGGCGTCAAACGTCGTTTGAAGGTAGTATCTACCGTAAAGTCAAGCCCTTTGTCTTTCAGATCAGCCTCCACGTAATAAGCAATATTGGGTTTACCATCCAGCAGGCTGCTGGTTTTGTACACATGCACCGAACCAGGCAGCGGACCAAACAGCGAATCCACATTTTGCCATTGAGTTTGTGCCCCTGTAAAGAAGGAATAAGAAATGAGGAATATGAAAAAGAGGAAGTGGCGCACGGGTATAAAGTTGAAAGGTTGACAGGTTAAAAAGTTGACAAGTCCTCTCAGGAGGGGCTGTTGGCTACTAACTACTATCTACTAACTACCGACTGGCCTCCCATTCCTTCCGGCCGACCCCTTCAAACACGTGCTTCTCACTATGATAAGAGGAACGCACCAGCGGGCCGCTTTCCACATAATCCAGGCCGATCTGATAACCCATCTCGCGGTATTCAGCAAATTCATCGGGGTGCACAAAGCGGTGAACCGGTAAATGTTTTTTAGTGGGCTGGAGGTATTGACCGATCGTAACCACATCACAACCGTTAGCCTGCAGGTCCTTCAGGGTTTGAAACACTTCTTCCTTTGTTTCGCCTAATCCGAGCATGATTCCGCTCTTGGTACGCATTCCCCCTTCTTTGAGGGTGCGGATCACTTCCATACTTCGCCAGTATTTAGCCTGAATACGAACCTGGCGGGTGAGTCGTTCCACCGTTTCAATATTATGACTTACCACTTCAGGGGCCGCATCAATCACCCGCTGAATATCTTCTTTCTTTCCTTTAAAGTCAGGGATCAGGGTTTCAAGGGTGGTTTCCGGATTCAGCCCTTTTACCGCTTTGATGGTGTTATGCCAGATAGTAGATCCGCCATCTGGTAATTCATCCCGGTCCACCGAAGTGATCACCGCATGTTTTACTTTCATCAGGTGGATGGCTTCGGCTACCCGCTGGGGCTCATCCCAGTCTGCCGGTTCGGGTTTACCGGTTGCCACAGCACAAAAACCACAACTTCGGGTGCATATATTTCCAAGAATCATGAATGTGGCGGTACCAGCTCCCCAGCACTCGCCCATATTGGGACAATTACCGCTTTCGCAGATCGTATGCAGTTTATGGTGGTCTACCAGGCCACGTACATGTTTGTAACTTTCTCCTATAGGAAGTTTTACCCGCAGCCAGTCAGGCTTACGGATCTTAGTCTCTTTTTCATTCACCACGGGAACAACAGGAAGTTCAATCATGCAGCAAAATTAGGGGCATTATTTGCGTCGTCCAAATAGCATGGCTACATAGGCCTGGAAGAAAAAGCGGCTGTCTTTCTGTCTAACCATAATGGGTATTTTCTGGGAATAGAATTCCCCGCTGATGCCTATTTCAAGCGCCTGAACTGACTCGTTAAAGCGCCCATAATCAAAGCGTAAGGCCGTTTTTGCAAAAAGTCCGGGTTTTACCTTTATCTCGCCCCAGCCCTTTCCGATCCCGGAACTTCCGACTATGGAGGGACCTAAGAAAAGAGCGCTATCAGCTACCGAATATTTAATATCCTTACTCTTACCGTCCAGCGGATCAATTACTTCCAGGTAATATGGCCGCAACAGTCCCAGTGACAGTCCCCCGTTATATACTGCAGAAACCGCCACCCCGTTTTTATTCCCCTTTTGTCCCAGCATGTGTTGCTGTCCAAAGGCGAGGGTCAACTGGTAAAAATTATTAATCTTCCCGAAAATGAAGGGATTGCCAAAAAAGATAAATCCATTAGAGGTCTGTACCTTATTTTCCTTCTGGTGTTTAATTTCTGTAAAATCGAGGCGGTAAATATTCGTTTTCCGGTTGGTTTTCATCCGGCCCATTTCGTAAAAAAAACCATACCCGTTGGTTCGGGCCTGGGCACCAAAAATGCTTTGCTTATGGTAAACCAGGACCCCTTCTTCCGACTGCTTAATCATCGCACTGACTTTTTGACGACGGGCTTCTTTCTTTTCGGATTTTGAATACAGCCGGCTGGTTGAATCCTGAGCAAACACAGTTACCAAGGCGAACATCAGTATAAGGGACAGGCTTAGTTTTTTCACGGACTTTATATTTATTCTATTAGATGAATATTGATAAGAATTTGAAGCTTTAAATTCAGCTATGTTAAAAAAAGCAACTTCTATATGACTATTTCTGCCGGAATAACGTTTAATACTAATTAAAATTCCGGTTGCCAGGCCGCTCCTTTCCTATTAACCATTTCCTTTACTCTTTTTTCCCTTTTTCTCTTTTGATCTCTTGCTATAACGTAAATTTAGGGCAAAATATTGACATGACTTCTTCCGTAGTATATACCGGCGATCTTCGCACCACCTGTACCCATTTGCAAAGCCAGTCGGCAGTAGAAACCGATGCCCCCGTGGATAACAACGGGAAGGGCGAACGGTTCTCCCCCACCGACCTGATGGCCACCAGCCTGGCGACCTGTATGGTAACCGTTATGGGCATCAAAGCAAGGACCATGGGATTCGACCTGAATGATGTCAGGATCGATGTCCTTAAAATCATGAAAGCCGATCCCCGCCGGGTAGGCGGCATTAATTTAACATTTCATATACCCGATTCACTGAAAGAAACAGACGAAAAAACAAAGCAGATCCTAAAAAACACCGGCGAAACCTGCCCGGTGATCAAGAGTATCCATCCGGATATTGAGGTGAATATTGACTGGGGAAGCTGGAGTTAGTTAGTAGTTCGAAGTTAGTAGTCGGGAGTCTTTTTCTTTCAGAAGACCTTGAGACTATTAGATAAACCTGAATAACTATTACATGTTAATTTTAGATACATTTTATAAGAAGGTGTATTGACTCCCGACTACCGACTACCAACTACCGACTCCTGTCTCCCGACTCCTGACTCCTAAGCAGACCCGCCCCCACTGTGCATTCAAGGCATCTTTTCTTATCACAATAGGATTGATTCAGTTCGATCAGCGCCTGGCTGTCGAAAGCGTTTTTATTGCCCACACCCAATTTCAGGAAGCTCCTGGTGATCGTATTGGATTCAGCGGCTGTTTGTTCCAACCATTGGATGGCCCGGTCTTTAAATTCCTGTTCCTGATGGTAACTGCCATAGGTAAATAAAAGCGGGGCAATCGTGTTGATGATGATATTATCGAGCATGACCATTCCCAGCTTTTTCGGTTTGTATGTGGACGTTTCGTCAAAACTGTAATGATAATGCCAGTAGTCATTTGCCGTAATATCGAAAAACCGTTTTAATTCCTCCAGGGACCGGGTTTCTTTTATTTTGGCAAAAAGTGATTCGGATTGAAAGAGTAATACCGCCAGCTGGGCCAGGCGTACGGTGGGGAAATTTCCGGGACGCATCCGCAGAAAATGAATGGGAACCGTGATGGGCCGGAGCTGGTACTTGTTTTGCTGAAACCGGTATTCCCGTTGAAGCAGGTTGTAATATTTATCTGCCGGCTTTTCATCCACGAGCAGTCCAGCCTGCCCCATCAACAGGGCTTCCAGCAGGATCAGCTGATGTTTTTGTTTGGCCAGTAAAGTTACAGGCAGTGAACGGGCCATATTTTCAAAAGCCTCTGTATTGACTTTTATGCCAAAGTTCCGGGCCATCAACCACCAGGTGGCTTCTTCCCAGTGGTTTCCATTCTGCTCCAGGAATTGATACAGCAGCGCGGATTTTCGTTCCAGTCTTTCTGCCAGCAAACGGACTTTCCAGCTGGTCCAGCTGAGTTCGCTGATCCCGGTAATGTTTTTCTCACAGGGAATAAATCCGGGATTCTCCATCAGCAGGGTATATCGGTTCAGCAATAATCCGGGTACCCGGCCTCTCAATTCAAGTACGGGTACCGGGTAGCTCCAGCCGTCATCCTCCCAGACCACATGCAGGATCACGTTGTCATAATTACGGTCGAGCTGGTGTTTATGTTTGTCCCAGTCTGTTGATCGGATATGCAGTTCAACACTGCCCACCCAGGTAGTTCCTCCGATTTTTATTTTAGCTCCTGAAAAATCAGGTCCCTGGTTGGTATTATATTGTCCCTGATGTATAATCTGCACCGGCTCACCGGAAGTTGTTAAAAGTTCGCTGGCAGCAAAATGCTGAAACTGCCAGATGTACTGGAGTAATCGTTCATTCATTTGATAAGGTTTAGGGAGGGAAGCTAAGGGGAAATGGGGAATATTTTTAGGGTCGTCGCGGAGAAAATTAGCCAATTAGCCAATATGCCAATGTGCCAATTAAACTAGATTAAGTTGAAACCCTGAAAGTAACTTTTCTTAGTAATTGAGTATTTAATACTTAGAGCTATACAAATAGAATTGTACCTGAATTTTAAATTATATCTTTTATTCTTTTGTTTTCTCACTCAAAAATGCATTTCAATCTTTCATACGCTTGCACCATTGGCACATTGGCATATTGGCTAATTGACACATTTGTATCTGGCTAATTGGATAATTGTTCTAGTGCCCTTACCACCTTACTCACCGGCAACCCCATCACATTATAAAAATCCCCGGTGATCGACTTGATCCCTACCACCCCGATCCATTCCTGGATGGCATAGGCACCGGCTTTATCGTAGGGCTTGTAGTTGTCAACATAGAATTCAATCTGCTCAATTGACAACGGATGAAATTCCACTTCGGTCACATCGGCAAAAGCAATTTCCTGTTCTCCTCTACGGATCACCACCCCGGTAATCACGCGGTGTTTTTCGCCGGATAAAGCCAGCAATATGCTGACGGCTTCTTCTCGGTGAACGGGTTTGCCGATGATGCTTTCGCCGAGCACCACAATGGTGTCTGCCGCCAGTACGATCGCCGTATCCGGCAATGAGGATTGCACCGCAATCGATTTATTACGGGCAATATACAAAGCTACTTCTTCAGCTGTGAGTCCGGGTGGGAAATGTTCATCTGTTTCCTTTACCACGACTTCAAAAGATACTTCGGCCCATTCCAATAATTGTTTGCGGCGGGGAGATTGAGAAGCGAGAATGATTTTATCCTTCATAAAAAGAAATAGAAAAAGATCATGGATAATATACCGGTAAACATAACCGCTTTGATCCAGCCACTCAGGTGATGAAAGTCGGCCGGGCGGGTGGCGCTGAATAGCCGGTAAAAAATATAAAGCATCGGTGCAATGATCAATACAAAACTGTAGGTAACGGGCATCCACCAGCGGAATTGCAATACATAGAACTGAACAATCACCAGGATGGCGATCAGCACCACCAGCCAAACCGCCACATACACTTTTGAGGTATTCACTCCCCATACAATTGGCATAGTACGGCATCCGTATTTTGCATCCCCTTCCATATCTTCCATATCCTTGATAGCTTCCCGGATCAGGGAACTGATAAAGGCAAAGCCGGCATAGAGGTTGCCGATGCGGATGATCTTCCGGTGTGCTTCCAATATCCCGCTATCCACCTGGGTATAGTAGAGATAATAGGACTCGGTGCTGGTAATGATCAGGATCACCCAGGCAGTCAACAGGGATATCAGGATATTGCCGGACAGTAATTTTCGTTTGAGAGAGGCTGAATAGCCGAAAAGCAAACCGACACAAATAAAGTTGGTGATCACAATGGACCAGTGATTCGTATTCAGGGACAGGTAAAAACTCAGTCCAAGTCCAACACCACTGAAAATAAAATGCAGCAACATGGCCCAGCGCCGGGAGATCACCTGGTCCACCACATTCTTCCGGGGTTTGTTAACCTCATCAATATTGATATCAAAATAATCGTTGATAATATAGCCGGCTGCTGCTATCAGTACGGAAGCGGCTACCAGGAGATATAGCTGAAATTCATTCAGCTCCGGAGCACGTCCCACCTGCTCCAGTACCGGCACCACCACCGCATAATAAAATAGTAACTGGGTCAGGGCAATAAAAATGAGATTCGGCAGTCGGATCAGTTTTAATAAAGCGGCTGTGAACCTCATGAATAAATTTTACGGGAAGATACAGCAGAACGGTCAGTTGTGAAAGAGGAAAACCTCAACGGGAAGCCACATCCACCCGGTACTCCCAATGCCCGTTGATCCGCAGTACTTTTTCGATCACTTCACGTACACAGGCATCGCCGCCTTTCAGGGGAGAAATATAGAGGGCTGCTTTTTTAACTTCATCAGCCGCATCGGCCGGACAGGCAGGCAAACCAACCACTACCAAAGCCGGCAGATCAGGCAGGTCGTCGCCCATATAAAGAACCGCATCTTTTTTCAGGTTTTCCGCTTTCATCCATTCCTGTAACAACGTACCCTTATCCAGCACCGACATATGTATATCGGTCACCCCCAGTTTGGTCAGCCGGTCCAGTACTTCCGGGGAATTTCCGCCGGAGATCACTTTTACCCGGTAGCCATTCTTTAAAGCCATCTGCAGGGCAAAACCATCCTTTATATGCATTCTTCTGGCCTGCACTCCATTGGGCAGCACCAGCACGGTACCGTCGGTGAGTACGCCGTCGATGTCGAAGACGAAGGTGGTGATTTTCTTGAAGGCGGTGAGGATGTTCATTGACGTATGTTGATAGGTTGATAAGTTGACAAGTTAAAAAGTTAACAGGTTGAAAGGTTGAAAAGGATGGAGATGCCGTAAAATTCAGCAAATAATTCTAAGTAGACCCTTGTCAACCTGTCACCCTATTAACCTGTAAACTATTTTTGATTATCCCTCCATTCATACACCCACGCACTCTGGATCATTTCCAGGTGTCCTTCGGTACTGCCTTCCCGGGTGCCCTCAAAACGGGGTATTTCAAGCACCCATTCCAGCAGGTCGGTAAAGCGTATACGGTAGATCTTACTTTCAGTAAAATCATCCCCAAAACGCTCATAGAGTTTCAGTGCGATATCTTCGTGATCGCTCCAGTTTATAGGAGGCTCAAAGTGAGTGGCCATTGTTTATTTAGTTTATTCTGGTATCAAATCTTGTTTTAAAACACTTGGTTTCAGTCGGGAGTTAGTAGTCGGGAGTCGGGAGTCAACAGCCAATACTAAGAAAAACTGTAAACATAAAAGGTTCTATTTAATTAAAAGCACCGTCTTTTGTTCAAGCGAAGGATACTCTCCGTGTCATCCTGAGTAGACGCAAAAGAAAAAAGACATATGTAATAAAAAAAATCCTGCGTCGTATCGAAGGATGGCGAACTATTATTCACCCAGAAACTGCGTCTGATCGGGCAATGTGACTTCGATTTCGCCGCTGCCGTCGAGTAACAGGGATTGACAACCCAATCTTGAATTCAGCCTTGGATTCATGGCCCGGTCAATAAAATCTTCTTCCCGGTCAGTGAGTTCATCGATATATTCCATGCCTTTCTCCACATAAAGATGACAGGTGGTACAGGCGCAAACCCCGCCACAATTGTGGTGAAGCTCAATATCGTTCTTAAGGGCGATCTCGAGAATGGACTGGCCTGACTCTATATTGGAAAGTACAACCGGTTCCAGGTCCTTTTGCTCAAAATTGAATTTAATCGTGTACATGGTGATGTTTTCGTTTCGGGGGGCAAATTTACCTCAAAAACACCGAAACGGTTTACTTGTTCGGGAAAACAATCAGTTTGTGCCCCGGATACTCCGGGACATTTGTTCATAGACTTCCTTCAAAACCGGATCATTCTTCAATAAATCAAGGTGTTTTTGAATGGTTTCCTCATCCTGCCGGATTGCAGGTCCGGTCTGGGCTTCTCCAGGACTCATTGTCCGTAAGCGGAGGGCCGTTTCCTCTATTAACGGCTGGAGTTGCCTGAAATCAATTCCTTGCCGGTGACAATAATCCGCCGCCAGTTTATAGAGATGATTGGTAAAGTTGCTGACCAGGACGGCCGCAATATGCAATTTGGTACGGCTTTCCGCATCCGCCTCCGCTACTTTTTCCGGAGAAATGGATTGGGCAAGGGATTTTAACTTCGCTAAGGTATATTCATCACTGCCCTCCACATAAAGCGGGATATCCGGTAATCCAGGCATTTCAGTACGCAGACTCTGTAAGGGATAAAATACGCCGAAATGGCCGGTCACCTGTTGCAATACTTCTTTAGGAACCGAGGCCGCCGTATGTGCCACCACTTTTCCCGGCAGCCGAAGATCATCTACCATTTCCGCAATCGCCGCATCACTCACCGCAACGATATATACATCGGCCTGACGGTTGATCGTGCTTTTATAATTGGATGATTCTGTATCCCACTCATAAGCCAGTTCAGAAGCGGCTTTCGCATTACGACTGATAACCTGCAGAATCGTATGACCGGCTGCTTTAAATTTTCTCCCCAGTACCGCCGCTACATTGCCGGATCCGATGATGACGATGTCCATTTGGTAGAATTTAGGGTAAAGGTAAGTAATGTTGATAGGTTGAAAAGGTTGAAAGGTTAACAAGTTGATAGGTTGATAAGGAAGGAGATCCCGTAAAATTCACGAAAAATTTCTAAGGAGGGCCTTGTTAACTTGTTAACCTATTAACCTGTCAACTTGTTAACTTGTCAACTTGTTAACTATTTTCGTCCCATGAAACTCGCCCAGCGCATTGCCCTACGCTATTTCAGAACTAAATTCAACCTGCTGGCGGCTATCTCCAAAAAGAAGGCAGCCGAAAAGGCGTTTGAGTTATTCTGTACCCCGCAAAGCCGGAATAAGAAGGCATTGCCGAAAATATTTGAACAGGCCGATCCGCTTTCCTTCAGACTGGATGGAGTAATGGTCAAAGGCTGGCGGTGGATACCGGAGAATGGCGAATTACCGGCCACTGGTAAAAAAGCCATGATCTGCCATGGTTTCGAATCTTCCGTTATCAATTTTGACCGGTATATAAAACCGTTGCTGAAAAAAGGATACGAAGTGCTGGCTTTTGATGCGCCGGCACATGGACGAAGCGGCGGCAAACAGATCAATGCACCGCTCTATAAAAAAATGATCCTGGAAGTCAATAAACAATACGGACCGGTACATTCCTTTATGGCGCATTCCTTTGGCGGACTCGGACTCAGCCTTGCGATGGAAGAAATCAGTCATACACCGGCGCATAAACTTGTATTGATTGCTCCCGCCACAGAAACGAAGACCGCTGCCGATACTTTTTTTCATTTCCTGCAACTGGATCCGGCCATCCGAACGGAGTTTGACCGGCTCATTATTCAGCGAAGCGGACTCAGTATAGATTGGTACTCCATTCGCCGGGCCATGAGAAATATTAAAGCAACGGTTCTTTGGGTGCATGATGAAGACGATGATATCACACCGTTGGCTGATGCCCTCAAAATAAAAGATGACGGACATCCGCATGTTGAATTCCTCATCACCAAAGGACTCGGCCACCGCCGTATCTACCGGGAAAACAAAGTCACCAAAGCCATCATCGACTTTCTCTAACCACTCACTACTCACCACTCACTACTCACTACTCACCACTCACCAATTTTCCCTAATTTTCATTATTCAATGCTCAATTTTCAATGAACAAATACACCTACCTCGCCCTAGGCGATTCATATACAATCGGAGAACAGGTGCCATTTGCAGATAATTATCCGAACCAGGCTGTACAGCTGCTCCGCAATGACGGATATGCATTTATGGCTCCGGAAATTGTGGCCCGGACCGGCTGGACAACAGATGAATTACAAACAGGCATCAATACCCATATTTTCCAGCCTGTTTACGATTTTGTAACCCTCCTGATCGGCGTTAATAATCAGTACCGGGGTCGTTCGCCGGAAGAATATGAAGAACAGTTTATCAGACTACTGGATCAGGCCCTGAGTTTTGCGGGAAACCGGAAAGACCGGGTGGCCGTTTTATCAATCCCTGACTGGGGAATTACCCCCTTTGCGGCCAATCAGGATGGCTTGAAAATCGGGCAGGAAATCGACAGTTTTAATGAAGTAAACAAGCGGGTGTCAGCCAATACAGGCATACATTATATATATATTACAGCTTGGACCCGCGAAGCCGCAAATAACCCTTCATTACTGGCATCAGACGGTCTGCATCCTTCCGGAATTGAGTATAACCGGTGGGCCCGGGAAGTATACACTTTTTTTAAGTCCACAATCGACTGATTATCAGCAATTAAACACCTATGATGGGTTCATTAAATCCAGCTTAAACGGCGACGGTGAAAAATCTTTCGGGAAAAATTTATTATCCTTGTCCTAACTTGCGGCCGCTGAAAAGCGGTTTTTATGTATCTGACAGCCGGAAAAAAGAGCGAAAGACCGATAAAATACAGTATCCCTTATGGCGAAAAATTTACTGATTGTTGAGAGCCCTGCGAAAGCTAAAACGATTGAAAAGATCCTCGGAAAAGACTTCCAGGTGAAAAGTTGTTTCGGCCATATCCGTGACCTGGAAAAGGCCGGTATGGGTATTAATCTGGAGAAAAATTTTGAACCAACTTATATTGTCCCGGCAGATAAAGAGCGGGTAGTGAATGAGTTAAAATCCCTCGCCAAAAAATCTGACGAAGTATGGCTCGCAACGGATGAGGACCGTGAAGGGGAAGCCATCAGCTGGCATCTTTGCGAAGTGCTCGGTCTCGATCCCAAAACCACCAAACGGATTGTTTTCCACGAGATCACTAAACCAGCTATACAGGCAGCGGTACAGAATCCGCGGTTACTCGATATGAACCTGGTAATGGCTCAACAGGCCCGCCGGATCCTTGACCGGATTGTGGGATTTGAGCTAAGTCCCGTACTCTGGCGCAAAATGAGTATGCGGAATAACCTCAGCGCCGGTCGTGTACAGAGTGTGGCCGTTCGTCTGATCGCAGAACGGGAAAGAGAGATCAATGCCTTTATCCCGGTCAGCACCTTTAAAATTGAAGCCGCTTTCACGGCCAAAGATGTAACAGATAAGAATGTCACTTTTACCGCCGAAGGTAAAAAGCAGAATACCCCGGAAGATGCCGAAAGCTTTTTGAAGAGTTGTATCGGGGCTTCGTATAAAGTAAATGATATACAGGTGAAGCCGGGCAAACGTTCTCCTGCTCCTCCTTTCACTACATCAACGCTGCAACAGGAAGCTTCCCGAAAATTAGGCTATGGCGTATCCCGCACCATGCAGATCGCTCAGCGGTTGTATGAAAACGGGTATATCACGTATATGCGTACCGACAGTGTGAACCTGAGTAATACGGCCCTCGGTGATATCACCAACACCGTGAAGAGCATGTATGGCGAAGAATATCACCAGTTCCGCAAATTCAAGAATAAAAACGAAAGTGCCCAGGAAGCGCACGAAGCAATTCGTCCGACTTACATGAGCAACAGTACGGTGCCTGAACCGGAATGGTTACGTCTGTATGAACTGATCTGGAAACGGACCATGGCCTGTCAGATGGCGGATGCAGAACTGGAAAAGACAACGGCAAAAATTGAAATTTCCACCAATAAAGAAGAACTCACGGCCAGTGGTGAAGTATTGAAATTTGACGGGTTCTTAAAAGTGTACCGGGAAGATAAAGACGAAGAAGAACTGGAAGAAGAAGCCAATGAAGGCATGTTGCCCCCGCTGACAGCAGGACAGCAATTGCCCTTCCGCGATATGAAAGCCACGGAGCGTTTCAGTCGCCCCCTGCCCCGATATACCGAGGCCTCTCTCGTTAAAAAAATGGAGGAGCTCGGCATCGGCCGTCCATCCACTTATGCCCCTACTATTTCTACTATTCTGAAAAGAGGATACGTGGAGAAGCGGGATAAAGAAGGAACACGTCGTGATTTCCAGGTGTTCCAGTTGAAGAAAGATGCGGTGACCAAACTGATGGAACAGGAAAATACCGGGGCGGAGAAATCCAAACTGTTTCCTTCCGACCTGGGACTTGTGGTAACCGACTTCCTGAAGCAGTACTTTGATGATATCATGGATTACAGTTTCACAGCCCGGATCGAAGAAGAGTTTGACGAAGTGGCAGAGGGCAAGATGAAATGGAATAAAATGATCCTTGACTTCTATGATCCGTTTAAAAAGGATGTCGACAATACCATTGAAAATGCAGAACGCATCAAAGGAGAACGGGTACTCGGCGTGGATCCCGATAGCGGCAAACCGGTGGTGTCCCGCATGGGACGATTTGGCCCCATGATCCAGATTGGTGAAGCCAATGATGAGGAAAAGCCACGCTTTGCTAAAATTCCGACCGGACAAAGTATTGAGACCATTACGTTTGAAGAGGCCATGAACCTTTTTGGTGCTCAGGGTTCCATGGGATTATATGAAGAAAAAGAAGTCTCCGTGAATGTGGGCCGCTTTGGTCCATATGTAAAATGGGGAGAAGAATTTGTCTCTTTACCCAAAGGCACTGATCTCTCCACCGTGGATTTTGACCGGGCGGTGCAGGTGATAAAGGAAAAACAAATAGCCGATGCACCGGTAGGCACTTATGATGGTAAGCCCATCACCAAGGGCACCGGGCGTTTTGGTCCTTATATCAAATGGGATGGTATGTTCATCAATGTACCCCGTCGTTACAATTTCGCCAAACTCAGTCAGGCGGAAATGAACGAACTGATTGATGCCAAAGTCGTCAAGGAAGCCAATCGTTATATTCAACGTTGGCCGGAAGACAAGATTGCCTTGGAAAATGCCCGTTGGGGTCCCATTATCAAGTTTGGCAAAAAGATCATCCGCATTCCTAAGAAGGATGATGATACCCGCTATACACCGGAAGAAGCAGCTGCTTTTACAATTGAACAGGTAAAAGCCTTTATTGAGAAGGAAGTACCGGGCGCCTTTAGTAAAAAATCAAAAGGCGGGGCGAAGAAAACTGCAGCGAAAAAGACAGCCACTAAAAAAGCACCCGCTAAAAAAGCGGCGGTGAAGAAGAAAGCGGCGAAGAAGAAGTAGTCCTTTTATTCTTCTTCAAAAGATATAAAACGCGGGGAAGCCGGCAATGGATTATGAGCATGTACAGATCGTATGTGCTCATTTTCATTTACATTAGAACTGAAAATAAATACCAACTGTGTCCTGCCTTTAATATAGAATCCTCCGGTCATAGGCGGAACCCAGTACCGGCAGGTCATTAACATAAGGCGCCTTGTTTCTTCCTTCAGTATTTCATCCGGATGACCCTCAAAATGGAAGTTGAATAATCCGCCTTTTCGTTGAATGTAAAATTTTACCACCACACTATCGATCCGGTTTCCCCCTTTTAAAGACCGTGCTTTAGAGAAAACACTTGTATCCAGTTGACTGTTCAGAAAAAGCTGGAACTTTTCATCTCCGCCTTTAAAGTAAGGATCAACCACATGCTTTGCATACCCTTCCCAATACCTGAAATCCTTATTTTCTGTATAACAGGGTACAGATTCATCATTCAAAAAAAAGGGCGAGTCATACATAAACTCCGTGGTTGCTGGCAAAACTTTTTTTACCTGATAACATTCTTCGTAGGTCAGTTTTGTATTGACTACATTGAACCACTTTAGCTTTTTTGCTTTTTGAATTGAACCCGGAATATGACGGATTGCCGTTCCATAAAAAGAAAGACCTTCCAGCTCAGGCAGTGAAAAAAAACATGGGAGGATCGTATCTACCGGATTATTAGTTATCCGAAAGATTTTTAATTTTCTTAAAGCACAAACCCAATCGGGCAGCGCAGACAACTTGTTATCATCCAGTAAGATCCATTTCAGATTTTTCAATTCCATTAACCACTCAGGCAATTCCTTGTACTGATTATCTTCAGCTTCCAGATACTCCAACAAACCACAGTTTCTTATGCAGAAAGGAAATTCACCTGGTTTTGTTTTTGAAATATGAAGAGTTCCGAGACTGTCTGGCAAGGCTGATAATCCGCTCAGATCAAGCTGCGGATTATGATCCATGTAAAGTTCTTTCAAACGGTATAGCCGGCCTGCAGCTGCCGGCAAGCGCAATAGCATTGTTTTACTCAGTTGAAGGTTCTGCAGGGAATGAAGGGCATCCATTTGTTCCGGCAAAATCTTTAGCGGGTTTGAGGATAAAACCAGCGTTAGCAGTTTCTGCAACTGTACAATGCTGAAAGGAACCGCTGTTAGTTTATTCGACCCTAAATCAAGGTATTCCAATGCTGAAAGAAGGCCGATTTCGTCAGGTATGAACGGCAACTCATTTCCACCCATGCTGAGATAATTCAACCTCTTTAAATTACCAATGGCCGGACTCAGGTACCTGATCCTGTTCCGGGGTACAATCAGGTTATCCAGCAGTTCCAGTTCCCCGATCCAATCCGGTATACTATCCAGCTCATTATCATACATGACCAGGTATTCCAGCTTCTTTAGTTTTCGGATCTGTTCCGGCAGCCTGGTGAATTTATTACTTGACATACTCAGGGTGCGTATTTCCGGCAGCCGGTCAAATAAATCATCGGGTAATTGTGCAAGACCTGCATCATTCAGCGAGAGAAAATGAAGGTTTATCATATTCTTTATACCCGAAAAGTCCCGATGATAAAGATCGCTACCCGTTAATGCAAGGTTATATACTTCGGTGGGATTATTAAGCGCCTCGTCCAGTGAAGTAAAGAGTTTCTTTCCTTTCAAATAGCGCCAGTCCTGGGTGGTCCCGGTGAACGCAGCAGTGAGAAGAATGAATATAAAAAGCAGACGCTTCATTACAATGAAATTACTATTTTCACTCAAATTCCGCTGATGAAACGCTCCTACTGGGAAAAAATAGCCCCGACCTACGGGGAAGAAATATTTGATGTACTGCATAATGACAAAAAAGCCCTGATTCGTTCGGTGATTGAAAAATACGCGGGGAAAAACAAATCCGTTATCGATATCGGCTGTGCCATCGGCAAATGGCTGCCCGTACTCTCCCCTGCTTTTAAAAAAGTGATTGCCCTGGACATCTCGGCAAAGAATCTTGAAATTGCGGCGTCCCTTTATCCGCAATATAAAAATGTGGAGTATCTGCGGGCCGATATGAGCGGCAAAAACACCAAGATCCTAGCTTGCGATTTCGGCATCTGCATCAATGCCATCCTCACGCCCGACAAAAAAGCACGGGATAAATTCTTCGCCTCCCTTGGCGCCTGTATCAAAAAAGGGGGACGCATTGTACTTACCATTCCTTCCATGGAATCGCATCTGCTGACCAGCATCATTCAACAATATTATAAAGTGGATACCCGCTATTTCCCCAAAGAAAAAAACGCGAAAGAGGCGCTCCGCAAATGGAATAATATCCGCCAGGGCAATGCGGATATCGATGAGGTGCCTCATAAACACTACCTCAAAGAAGAACTGCAGTTCTTATTGGCCGAAGCCGGTTTTATTGCCGAAGAATTCCAGAAAATCGAATACGACTGGAACACTGAATTCCATCACCCGCCTGTACATTTGAAAGAACCGAGGCCTTGGGACTGGATGGTAGTAGGGAGAAAATTCCAAGAACCTAAGATGCCAAGAACCAAAGAATAATCAAAAAGCAAGAATCAAATAATAACCAATCCTTCTAAGGAGGCTTGGTGCTTTTTTGTTGAATTACTTATTTAATAAGAATTAAAAGATTCAAACAAATCTCCTTAGTAAGGGCTGTTGACTACTATCTTCTAACTACTATCTACTATCTGGTTCTCAACATCTGTGGAAAACATTAACTATTCCATATCATTCCCAAATTAGATATTGTGCTGAAATCGCAACCATGGAAACCACCAAAGAGATTTCTGCTTTATTTACCCTGATCGATGATCCGGATGAAGAAGTCTTCGGACTGGTCTCCAACAAGATTGTCGACTTTGGTAAAGTCATCATCCCCAATCTCGAACATCTCTGGGAAACCACACCGGATGAAGCAACCCAGCAACGGATCGAACTACTCATCCACCGCTTACATTTTTCTGATCTCACTGAAGATTTTCGTCAATGGTCCCTGGCCGGTCATCATGACCTGATGCTCGGTGCAATGCTTACCGCCAAATTTCAATACCCCGATCTGGCTACGGCTCAAGTGATGCAGGAACTGGAAAAAGTAAGAAGGAATATCTGGCTTGAACTGAATAACTACCTCACGCCGCTGGAACAGATCAATGTAGTGACCAGCATCCTGTATAGCTATTATGGACTGAAAGGCGGTGAGACCAATTATAAAGAGCCCAATGAATTTTTACTGAATAAGATCCTGGAAGCGAAGCGAGGCAACCAGGTGGGGAACGGCATTTTATACCTGGTATTATGCGAACTGCTGGATATTCCGGTTAAAGCCATCTCCATACCCAAACAGTTTATCATCGCCTATTTCAAACCCGGTTACTCAGAAGAAAACCTGCTGGACCCCCGCCAGAAGATCGAATTCTTTATCGATCCCACCTCCGGACAGGTCTTCACTCATGCCGATGTGGACAGCTATTTCAAACGAATCGCTATCGCCCCCACCGGTGCCAACTTCAGACCCCGCCGCAACAAGGATGTCATCGGGTCATTGCTGGATGAATTCGGAAAGTGTTTTGATAATGATAAGGACCGGTATAAACAAAAAGAGCTGTTGGATATAATACGGATCATTTCAGAATAAGAACCAAGAAACCAAGACACCAAGATACCAAAGAAGAACCAAGAACCGAAGATGCCAAGAAGCCAAAGAAATATCAAATTACAATAATCAAAAAACACCAAACCTTCTTAGAAGATTTGGTGCTTTTTTTTTAATTTATCGAATTCAACAGCAGTCCAAAGGTTCAAATAATATTCCAAAGAAAGGGCTGTTGTCCGAGGCTTCGGACTCCCGACTCCCGACTCCCGACTAGAGCACCAGCTCCCACCCTGCCCTGTACTCTCTCTTCACAAATTGATTCGCTTCGTCAAAATTTGTCACTTTCATATTCTTCGCATCCCAGAGGAGTTTCTTGCGGCCGAGGTATTTGTCTTCCCAACCTTTGAGTTTGGGATTCTTCATCATCCAGCTGCGGATGGCGAGGTTACCCATCAGGATACTTTCGGTAAACGGACCTGCGTATTCAAACGGAGAGCTGGTCTGGGCATTGCCATAGCCGGCACGACAGGCATTCACCCATTGAATATAATGACCTTCGGTTACGCGTTTAATCGTTTCCTTTGGCATCTCCTTTTCTTTCATCAGTTTGGTAGGCAGCAACCGTGGATTTGCGCCATAGCAATCCAGCAATAATTTCCCTTTGGTTCCCACAAGCAATACACCCCCATCCCAGTTACCAAATGCTTCATCGGGTAACAGTTCTTCCGGACGGGCAGGCAGTAAACCGCCATCATGCCAGGAGACTTTAATATTTCCCGGACCGTCGGTACGCGGATAATTCAGGTGGATAATCGAGGAAGGCGGACAGGCATCGGGATTCTGGCTGTCATTCCATTTAGCGGGCCATACCCCTGCCACGCTGCATTCCGCAGAATCCGGATAAACAATGGGCAGGATCCGGTAAATCGGATCCATGATATGACAGGCCATATCGCCTAATGCACCGGTACCAAAAGCCCACCAGCCACGCCAGTCGAAAGGCAGATAGGCCGGGTTATAATCCATTTGCTTTGCGGTACCGAGCCAGAGATTCCAGTCCAGTTCGTTGGGCACATCAAATTTACCTGTCGGTGTAGCCACGCCCTGGGGCCATACAGGCCGGTTCGTCCAGGCATGGGCTTCTGTTACCGTTCCAATTAAACCAGCCTCATACATCTCTTTCGCCTTTCTCACGCCATCGCCGGAACCACCCTGGTTGCCCATCTGGGTCACCACTTTGTATTTCTTAGCGGCTTCGGTGAGAATCCGCGCTTCGTAGATATCGTGTGTGAGGGGTTTCTGTGTGTAGACGTGCTTACCCAGTTGCATGGCAGCCAGGGTGGCCACCGCATGCGTATGATCGGGTGTGGAAATGGAACAGGCGTCGATATTGTTCTTCTCCTTTTCCAGCATCACCCGGAAATCCTTGTAGTAAGGGGCTTTCTCGTATTTCTTACGGGAGCCCGCGGCTTCCCGGTCATCCACATCACAGAGTGCCACAATGTTTACAAATGGACTCTTGGCAAATTCCCCCAGATCACTGGATCCCTTTCCGCCTACACCGATTCCTGCAATATTGAGTTTATCGCTGGGGGCAATATAGCCGCGACCCAATACATGGCGGGGGACAATAAAAAATCCCG
>DAORKK010000034.1:0-26690 GCA_035439525.1 Chitinophagaceae bacterium | reverse complement strand
CCCAGGGTGGAAAAGCACCTTATACCTGGTCAGCAGATGGAATCAGTTTTCAATCTTCTCCGTTATTCAATCTCAACCAGGGAAATTATTTAATAACCGTGAAAGATGAAAACGGGTGTCTGCAAACCAGTCCGGCAACAATTCCCCTGATCAATACCGTAACCATTGATGCAGGAGCTGATCCCTTTATCTGCGAAGGTAAATCGTATCAGATCAACGCGAGTTCCAATGCCACCCAATTTGCGTGGACGCCGGCCATTTCACTCAGCAATGCCGGCAGCCTGAATCCGTCTGCCAATCCTTCTGCTACCACCAAATATTATGTTACAGCCACAACCGGCATTTGCAACCTTACTGATTCAATTACAATAAATGTTTGGCCGGCGCCGCTGCCGGATGCAGGGGCCGATTTCTCGGATTGTTACGGAAAAATCGTCCGGCTAAACGGATCGGGTGGAGTGGCTTATCAATGGACGCCTTCTACCTATTTTACAGGTCCTTCCAATATAGCCAGCCCTGACTTAAAAGCCACGACCAGCATCAGCTATTATTTATCGGTTACAGATGCCCGTGGTTGTCAATCCCTGCAGGATGATGAAGTACGGGTGACGGTAACACCGGCTGTCCGGATAGACGCCGGCCGTGATACGGTGGCAGCCATGAATCAGCCGGTTCAATTAAAAGCCACTGAACTCAGTACGGCCGGGGTCATCAGGTATAACTGGACCAGTCCGCAATTCCTGGACAATCCCGGGATTCCTAACCCGGTTGCCACTCTTCCTTATGATTTCCGGTATACTGTAACCGGGACTACGGCAGATGGTTGTGAAGGACTGGATGAGATACTGATCAAAGTATATAAAGGACCGGAGATTTATGTCCCGACCGGTTTTTCGCCTGACGGTAACGGGTTGAACGATGTGCTCAGGGCCTTCCCCGTAGGTATAAAAGAATTCCGCTATTTCAGGGTTTTCAACCGATGGGGCCAGCTGGTCTTCCAGACAAAAGAGCCGGGACAGGGTTGGGATGGAACCATCAATGGCCGGCCTCAGCCAATCGGAAGTTTTATCTGGATGGCGGAAGCAATTGACTACCAGGGTAAGCTCCTGTTCCGCAAGGGAACCGTGACAATCCTGCGATAATCCGTTGACTGAATCCATTTATCTTTGACAGATGAAAAAACTATTCCTTTTCCTGGCCCTGGCCCTGCTGGCCTTACCCTCCTTTTCCCAAAAAGACAGTACACAGGCTCCATATAAACGGTTTCCCGGATTCCCCCCGATCAGTCTTTTGCTGCCCGATGGGAAAAGCTATTTTACCAAAGCAGATCTGCCCAAGGATAAAGCCGTATTGCTGATGCTCTTCAACCCCTCCTGTTCCCATTGCCAGGAAGAAACCAAACAGATCACCCAACATATTGACAAATTCAGCAATATTCATATTGTGATGGCCACGCCAATGCCCCTGGATTCCATGCTGGCTTTCCGGGAAAAATACAAACTGGCAAATTTTAAGAACATCACGATAACCCAGGACAACAAAGCCATGATGCCTACTTATTTTATGATCAATAACCTGCCCTTCCTGGCTTTTTATAACCGGAAAAAGGAACTGATCGGTACGCATGAGGGGTCTATGTCAATCGAAAAACTGCTGGCGACCTTCAAAAACTGACAACAGTCAGTTTAAAAATAACAGTCATCCGCTACCTTTGCGCCGGCTGCAAAAGCCGGTATCAGATAAGTAAATAATTATTCATTCAAATAAACGTTTTTACACATGAAAGTAACTGTTGTAGGCGCTGGTGCGGTAGGTGCAACCTGTGCTGATAATATTGCCCGTAAAGAGCTTTGCCAGGAACTCGTATTACTGGATATTAAAGAAGGGGTTGCCGAAGGTAAGGCACAGGATATGATGCAGACTGCCACCTTGCTTGGTTTTGATACCAAGATCAGCGGCAGTACCAATGACTATTCAAAAACAGCCGGCAGTGATGTGGTGGTGATCACTTCAGGTTTGCCCCGTAAACCCGGAATGACCCGTGAAGAACTGATCGGTGTAAATGCCGGTATCGTAAAAGGTGTTTGTGAAAATATCCTGAAACATTCTCCCAATGCGATCATTATCGTGATCAGCAACCCGATGGATACCATGACCTACCTGGCCCTGCAGTCAACCGGACTTCCCAAAAACCGGATCATCGGAATGGGTGGAACGCTCGACAGCAGCCGTTTCAAATACCAGCTGAGTCAGCATCTGGGTTGCAGCCCTGCCGATCTGAATGCTGTAGTAGTAGGTGGTCACGGTGATACGACCATGATTCCCCTGATCCGTCTGGCTACCTGGAACTGTGCCCCTGTAACTGATTTCCTCAGTGCAGAACAACAGGAAAAAATTGTAAAAGATACAATGGTTGGTGGTGCCACTCTGACGGCCCTGATCGGCACCTCAGCCTGGTATGCACCCGGAGCTGCCGGAGCCGCCCTGGTTGAGTCCATCCTGCGTGATGAGAAAAAACTTTTTACCTGCTGCGTAGCCCTGGATGGCGAATACGGTCAGAAAGATATCTGCCTGGGTGTTCCCGTTACCATTGGTAAAAACGGCTGGGAAAAGATCATCGACTTCAAACTGAACGAAGCAGAGCAGGCCGCCTTCAATAAGAGCGCGGATGCCGTGAGAAGTATGAATGATGTGCTGAAGACATTATAATCCGTTTACTGGAATTGTAAACAAAATAAGGCTTTGATTGTCCTGCTGATTATAACAGTACGGATAATCAAAGCTTTTTTATTTACACTTTCCGGAAAAATGCTGATTTTCATATATATAAAAAACACCGATGAGAATAGTAATCACCAGCCTGCTGCTCACTTTTACATTGCTATGCTCCGCACAATCGCTGTTGCAACCGGGATTCGATCCGGTGGAGTATAATGACCTTTTGTCCCTTGCCTTTCATGGAAGCAGTATCCCTGACTCCAATGAACGAAAAACAAAAAAGGACCGGTACCAGCTCGTTTTCAGATCCCCGGAAGTAGGTCTTATGAACCGCTGGAGTCTCTTTCTGCGCGAGGATCAGGTGGCAGTTATTAATATCCGTGGCACGGTTAAAAATGCCACCAGCTGGTCAGCCAATTTTTATGCCCCGATGATCCCTGCCACAGGATCATTGCAACTCAATGATAGCACTGTTTTCAACTATCAGCTGGCTGAAAACCCGGGGGCTGCGGTACATGCAGGATGGACCATTGCACTTGGTCACCTCGCTCCTTCTATACTTGACCAGGTCAATAAACTCTATAAAGAAAAAGGGATCAGGCAGTTCATTGTAAGCGGGCATAGCCAGGGAGGTGCCATCGCTTTTCTCACCCGGTCCTGGCTGCATTATGAACAACAGAAAGGAACAGTTCCAAAAGAGATCGTATTTAAAACTTATTGTAGTGCGGCCCCGAAACCCGGCAACCTTAACTACACCTATGATTTTGATTATCTCACCCGCGGAGGCTGGGGGCTCACGGTAGTAAATGCCTATGACTGGGTACCCGAATCGCCGTTTTCGATACAGACCTTAACCGACTTCAACCCGGCGAATCCGATGGCAGATATTAAATCCCTCCTTAAAAAACAGAAGTTCCTCTTGCGGCTGGCTGGCAATATGGTGTACAGTAAAATGGAACGGAAACCCCGGAAAGCACAACGTAAACTTGAAAAATACCTTGGGACTAAATTATATAAAATGGGGATTCGTAAATCATTACCTCAGTTGAAGGAACCGGAATATATCCATACCAGTAATTATATGCGTGCCGGAACCCCGGTAATCCTGATGCCAGATGAGCAATACAGACTGAAATTCCCCAGTGATGGCAAGGACAAAGCCTTTATCCATCATCTTTATGCCTCGTACAGTTACCTGTTGAATACGATCTATAAACTGAACTGATCAGTCCCGGGCAATAAGAAAACAGTACCTGAATAACCGCCCTTCAAAATCAAAGGGTGTCGTGGCTTTTGTAATATCTTTTACATGGTCCGTTTGTATCTTCTCCGTTTCCAGTAAAAACTTCCGGAAATTAGTACTGAAATATAATAGCCCTCCTGGCTTCATGGCAGCGAGACAATCATTGATCAACACTGCATGATCCCGCTGGATATCAAGTATGTCTTCCATCCGCTTGCTATTGCTGAAAGTGGGCGGATCCATGACTACCAGGTCAAAATACCCGGAAGGCAAGGTCTTCAGGTACTGCATCACATCCGCATGTACCGTTTTGTATTTTGCCGGATCCGTAAATCCATTCAGTGCCAGGTTGCGCTCGGACCAGTTGAGGTATGTTTTGGATAAATCAACAGTCACCACCTCACTGGCCCCGCCAGCTGCCGCATAAACGGAGAAAGAACCAGTATAGGCAAAGAGGTTCAGTACTTTCTTCCCTTCACATAATCCCCTTACCTGTTGCCGGGTGAGCCGGTGATCGAGGAATAAACCGGTATCCAGATAATCACTCAGGTTCACGATAAATTTCAATCCGTTCTCCTCCACCTGAAACTCATGTTGCACCGCATCATATTTCTGGTATTGCCCTAACCGGCCGGGTTTGCGCTGACGCAGTTTCAGAAAAATATTGGCTTTTTCCACCCCCAGTACCTCTCCGGCTACATCCAGAGTCTGTTCCATCCAGCTGTCATGCTCCTCTTCCGTCATCCCATGATAGCGTTTGTACTCGGCCACATATAATTTTTCACCATACATCTCAATACAAAGAGGAAATTCCGGAAGGTCATGATCATAGATCCGGTAACAGGATACTCCCTGCCTCCTGGCCTGTTTGCCCAGATGCCGGTAAACCTTGGTCAGCCGGTTCCGGAACATGGTAAATTTTTCCTCTTCGGATGTAGTCATACTTATTTTCACGAAATTTATGCTTCAAAGATCGTTTTTATAGTTGATAAGTTGAAAGGTTTACAAGTTAACAAGGCCGGGGTCTACCTTGTCAACCTTTCAACTTATCAACCCGTCAACCTGTTTGTAACCCTGTCAACTTTTTACCCTGTCAACCCGTAAACCTGTAAACTTATCAACTCCCTTGTACAGCATCGTCGACATAGAAACCACCGGCAGTTATGCAGCAGCCAACGGGATCACCGAGATTTCGATACATCTCTTTGACGGGGAGCAGGTGACGGATCATTATACCACACTGATCAATCCGGGACAACCTATTCCTTATTTTATCCAGACAATGACCGGCATTACGGATAAAATGGTTGCTGATGCACCACGGTTTGAGGGGGTGGCTGAAAAAATCCATAGCCTGCTTAAAGACCGCATTTTCATAGCACATAATGTAAACTTTGATTACTCTTTTGTCAAAGCGCATCTGCAACAAGCCGGTTTTGACCTGAATACAAAGAAATTATGCACTGTCCGGCTAAGCCGAAAAATATTCCCCGGCCTGATTTCTTATAGTCTGGGGAAACTCTGTACCGCGCTCGGAATAACTATTTATGACCGGCACCGGGCAGCAGGCGACAGCGCGGCCACGGTAAAAGTTTTTCAGTTGCTGCTGCAAAACGATAAAGAGCAACATATCGCGAAAAGCCTGCAACGAAATTCGAAAGAATCGATCCTTCCGCCCAATGTTCCTAAAACCGACTTTGAACAATTGCCCTATACTCCCGGGGTATACTATTTCCATAATGAAAAAGGGAAAGTGGTGTATGTAGGCAAAGCCACTAATATCCGTTACCGGGTCAACAGTCATTTCAGTAATAACTCACAGAGCCGCCAGAAACAACGTTTCATGCAGCATGTACACCGGATCAGTTACCAATGCTGCGGCACAGAACTGATGGCCTGTATTCTCGAATCGGCCGAAATCAAAAAAAGATGGCCCGTTTTCAACGCTTCACAAAAAAGATGGGAAGATGTGTATGGCATTTATACCTACGAGGATCAGAACGGTTACTTACGGCTGGCCATTGATAAAAACAGGAAACGGTTAAACCCTGTCATCACCTTCCATTACCTGGTAGATGGACATGCAATGCTTCGTAAACTGATCCGGGAATTCACCCTTTGTCCTAAGCTTTGTTTCCTGCAGAAAGATAATGGCCCCTGTGCGGGTCCTGAAGAAAAGGGATGCGGGGGCGCCTGTGAACAAAAAGAAAGTACAGCTGATTATAACCTGCGGGTGCAACAAGCCATCCGTTCATTAATGTCCAGGCCATCCTTTGCTATCATTGACCAGGGATTAGGAGCGGATGACCGTTCCTGCATCCTTGTGCTGGAAGGCAGTTTTTATGGTATGGGCTATCTTCCGGCTGGATTCCCGGCTTCTGAGGTTACCTTACTACGGGAACAACTGACACAATACCGCGAAAACAGCTTTATCCGTAACCTGGTGCATGGATATGCCGCCCGATTCCCCGAAAAACTGATCTGGCTCAGCCAGCCCGTTGAAATTAAATAAGCCCGGATTCCCGTTTTCCCCGGCCAAACTGTATTTTTGGCACCTAATAAAATGTACATGAAAAACAGTTTTTCCGTAGTCTTTGCCCTTCTTTTTTCCATTACGCTCTTCGCTCAACCGGGCACAACCAAGCCGGTAGCAAAACCCGCTCCGAAACCCGGCACCAAAAACGTCACCAAACCAGTGCAGCCTGTTTTAAAAAACCTGGATGATTCCGTTGGCTACTGTGTCGGCATCAGTGTAGCTAATTTTTACCGGCAAATGGGGGCCAAAAAATTAAACACCGTGCTTGTATCCCGTGGCATTAATGACCGCCTGGGCAATAAACAACTGCTGATTGATTCCATTACCAACAATTCGGTCATGAATAATTACCTGACCCTCTTACAACAACCACCTTCGAAAACACCTGTAAAGACTGTTGTAAAACCAACAAAAGCCCTGCTAAAAAACTTTGAGGACTCGGCTTTTTATTCCGTTGGTATTAATGTGGCTAATTTTTATAAAGAAATGGGCGTGAAAAAATTAAATACCACCCTGGTATCCCGTGGAATTACCGACTTGTTTGGGAAAAAGAAATCCCTGGTTGATTCAGCTTCCATTAACACAGTCATGAATAATTACCTGACCCTGCTGCAACAGGAAAAATCAAAAGGTAATATCAAAGCGGGTGAGGATTTTCTGGCAGCAAATAAAAATAAACCCGGGGTAATGGTTACAGCCAGCGGACTGCAATATGAAATACTGAGAGACAGTGCAGGCATTAAACCAGTCGCCGCTGATGATGTGACCGTACATTACAGGGGCACATTTATAGATGGTTCCGGATTTGACAACTCTTATGACCGTGGACAACCCATCACATTCAATCTTCGTGGGGTAATCCCCGGCTGGACCGAAGGATTGCAGTTAATGTCCGTTGGTTCCAAATACAAATTTTATGTACCGTATACACTGGGCTACGGAGCATTTGACTATATGTCCATTCCTGGTGGCTCCATGCTCATCTTTGAAGTGGAGCTGCTTGCTGTGAAGAAAAACTAAGAACTATAAATAATAAAAAGCGGGTATTGACAAAATCAATACCCGCTTTTTTGTTTTAACCGCAGAGAACGCTGAGTGCCCAGAGGAATACATCCTCTTCCAAATCGAACTCTCTCTTCCTCTTTCAACGACCCTCTGTGGACTGTCGACTGTGGTCTGTGGACTTCTTCCTACCCCTGCAGGTTCCCCTTCATCTCCCTGATCTGCTCAATCGTACCCAACACAATTACCCGCATACCCGGTGTGATATACGTATCTTCTGGTGGATTAATCAGGAAATTACCATCACAATCTTTGATCCCGATACAATTGACTCCGGTCTTTTTCCATCCCATCACATCATGCAGTGATTTGTCTTTAAGATTGACCGGCAGGTCATCAAAACTTACCGATTCCATATGAATGGAATGGCCCTGTTCGCCCGAAAGAAAATCAATAAACTCGACCACATCCGGTTTTGAGATCAGGGTGGCCATATGCGTACCGCCGATAAAGTCAGGCATGATCACATTGTCTGCCCCGGCTTTTTTTAATTTGGCAACCGAGGTAGATTCAGAAGCCCGGCTGATAATTTTCAAATGGGGATTTAGTGAACGAGCCGACAATACAATAAATACATTCTGTGCATCAATGGGTAAAGTCGTAATCAGTGCCCGGGCCCTGTCGACCCCCGCAGCTTTCAGTACATCGTCATCGGTTGCGTCACCTGCCAGCCGGATGATTCCGGTATCTTCTTCATCCACCCGTTGTACCAGGTGTTCATCTTTTTCCACCACAATAAAGGGAATGTGATGTGCTTTGAGAATATTGGCCGCCTGGTTTCCATTCCGGCCATATCCACAGACAATCACATGTTGATTTAACCTGGAAATATCTTTCATAAGTTTCCTTGTTTTAAAATACTGATTTAATTCCCCGCTCACGACAAACTGGGTGATCCGGGTAATCACAAATGCATAGGTGAGCCAGCTGGCGATCAGCAGGAACATGGTAAAGGCACGGCCGGCTGTTGACAGAGGAATGGTTTCGCCATACCCGACAGTGGTAATGGTGATAGTGGTCATATAGACCGAATCGAAGAAAGAGGCCCCTTCAATAATCATGTAGCCCAGGATACCGGTCACCACAATAATATGAAGGACAATAAATGGCTGTAGCAGTTTGTACGTGGAACTCTTCAATCGTATGCTTTGCATCAAATATAAAAGGGTTCAGGGGTTGAACAGCTGACCGATATCAGCCAAGATACTGAAATTAATGGGTACTGCTGATCTTCCGGCCGGCTTTACGGGCCAATGCCCAGTCCAGGGCTTTTTTAAACTGCTGGTCTTCGGTGAGGCTGGTATTATCCAGTTCCAGGGCATCTTCCGCTTTCCGCAACGGACTCACTTCCCGGTGCGAATCAATATAATCCCGCATCTCCAGATTATTTTTCACTTCCTCAATGGTTACATTGGGGTTCTTGGCATATAACTCTTTGAACCGGCGTTCGACCCGTACTGCATTATCCGCAGTCATAAATATTTTCAGTTCGGCTTTTGGAAAAACCACCGTGCCGATATCCCGGCCATCCATTACAATGCCTTTCTTTGCCCCCATCTTCTGCTGCTGGGCCACGGCAAACTCACGCACTTCACGGATGGCAGCCACATCACTGACTTTCTCAGCGATGAGCAGGTCACGGATGACAAACTCCACATTCTCCCCGTTGAGAAACATTTCTGTACGCTGCGCGGAGGAATTAAAAACAAATTCAAGGTTAATATTGGCAAGCGCTTCCGCTACTTCCTTCTTCTTATCGATGTCCACATTGGTCCGGATAAAGTACAGCGTCACCGCCCGGTACATGGCCCCGCTGTCCACATACACATAACCGAGCTCTTTAGCCAGTCGCTTGGCCAGGGTGCTCTTGCCGCAACTGGACCAGCCATCAATGGTTATAACGATTTTTTTTCCAGACATACTCCGGGCAAATGTAAATAAAAAAGGGGGTGTCTTAAAAGTTTGTCTCCTGCCAAATAGCAGGATAAAACGTCTAAGACACCCCTATCAAAAAAAACTACTTTACTTCTGGGCTTCAGAGGGCTCCCCGGCCTTGCTTTTAAAGGTAAACGACAAACGGGTATTGTCCGCATCCACATCTGCAATCAGTACATCACCTGCTTTCACATGCATATCCAATATCTCTTCTGCCAGGGGATCTTCCAGGTATTTCTGGATGGCCCTGTGCAGCGGACGGGCGCCGAACTGGGAGTCATACCCTTTATCCGCAAGGAAGGTCTTGGCCGGCTCGGTAAGCTCAAGGCTGAATCCGAGATTCGTAAGACGCTTGGTTACCCCCTTCATCAGGATATCAATAATGTTGAAGATATTCTCTTTGGTCAGGCTGTTAAAGATCACCACATCATCAATCCGGTTCAGGAACTCAGGAGAGAAGGTTTTCTTTAGTGCTTTTTCAATCACCGCTTTATTAGCTTCATCTTCATGCTCAATTCTTGAAGCCGTGGCAAATCCCACACCGGCGCCAAAATCTTTCAGCTGACGTACCCCGATATTGGATGTCATGATGATCAGGGTATTTTTGAAATCCACTTTGCGTCCGAGTCCATCGGTTAACTGACCGTCATCCAGCACCTGTAAAAGAATATTATAAATATCCGGATGCGCTTTCTCAATCTCATCCAGCAGGATCACACTATACGGCTTACGACGTACTTTCTCCGTCAGCTGTCCGCCTTCTTCATAGCCTACATAGCCGGGAGGAGCACCAATCAGGCGGCTCACGGTGAATTTCTCCATGTACTCACTCATATCGATACGGATCAGTGAATCCTCCGAATCAAACATCTGGCGGGAGAGCGCACGAGCCAGTTCGGTTTTACCCACCCCGGTAGGACCGAGGAAGATAAAAGTACCAATCGGCTTTTTGGGATCCTTCAAACCAACGCGGTTACGCTGAATCGCTTTCACCACTTTCAGAATGGCTTCGTCCTGACCGATTACCATTCCACGCATATCATCAGCCATCTTACGGAGCTTGTCGGTTTCTGCCTGCACCATCCGCTTCACGGGGATGCCGGTCATCATACTCACTACTTCCGCAATATCCTCTTCCCCGATCGGGAAACGTTTATGCTTGCTTTCCTCTTCCCATTCTGCCTTCGCTTTTTCCAGGTCTTCCTGCAGTCTTTTTTCAGTATCCCGTAAAGAAGCGGCTTCTTCAAACTTCTGGCTCTTCACCACTTTATTCTTCTCGTTCTTTACATCTTCTATCTTTTTCTCCAGGTCCACGATGGTCTGGGGCACATTGATATTTTTCAGGTGCACCCGGGCGCCTACTTCATCCATCACGTCAATGGCTTTATCAGGCAGTAAACGATCGGTTACATAACGGTCACTCAGTTTCACACAGGCATCAATCGCTTCCTGGTCATAGTTCACGTTATGGTAATCCTCGTATTTGGACTTGATATTATTCAGGATCTGGATGGTATCATCCACACTGGGCGGATCAATCACCACTTTCTGGAAACGACGGTCAAGGGCACCGTCTTTCTCAATGTACATCCGGTATTCATCCAGGGTGGAAGCACCAATACATTGGAGTTCGCCACGGGCCAGGGCCGGTTTAAAGATATTGCTGGCATCCAGTGAACCACTGGCACCACCGGCGCCCACAATGGTATGCAGCTCATCGATGAACAGGATCACATCCCGGTTTTTCTCCAGCTCATTCATAATGGCCTTCATCCGCTCCTCAAACTGGCCACGGTACTTTGTACCAGCCACCAGGGCCGCCAGATCAAGGGAGATCACCCGCTTATCAAACAAAACCCGGGAAACTTTACGTTGTACAATGCGGAGGGCCAGCCCTTCCACAATAGCGGTCTTACCCACTCCCGGTTCCCCAATCAGGATCGGGTTATTCTTTTTCCGGCGGGAAAGGATTTGCGATACCCGTTCGATCTCGGACTCACGTCCAACAATCGGATCAAGGGCCCCGAGTTCCGCCATCTTGGTAATGTCACGGCCAAAATTGTCTAATACCGGTGTTTTGCTTTTCGCAGTTCCGGCTTGCTTACTGCCGCCTTTCGGCTGAGAATATTTTTTCTCTTCATCAAAATCATCATCATTCTCATCCTGAAATTCGGCCCGGGGATCGTTTGATTTTACGATGCCCAGCTCTTGTCTGAAAAGATCGTAGTCCACGTCAAACTGATTTAAAATTTGAGTTGCAATATTTTCTTTGTTCTTGAGAATAGACAGCATCAGGTGCTCCGTCTCCACCGTCGCACTTTTCAGGGCTTTAGCCTCCAGTACGGTCACGCGGATCACTTTTTCGGCCTGTTTGGTCAGGGGCAGACTGTTGATATTCGCAATGTTCTTTCCCGTCTTATCCTTGACCGCCAGTTCGATCTCTTTCCGCAATTCATAAAGGTCCACATTGAAGCTTTTCAGTATCCGGACTGCTGTATTGTCTCCTTCGCGGATCAGCCCCAGCAAAAGGTGCTCCGTTCCTATAAAATCATTCCCCAGCCGTAGTGCTTCCTCCCTGCTGAACGAAATAATCTCCTTAACCTGTGTTGAAAAATTATTATCCATTTTAAGATAATTGGTTGTGATACAATATTAACGAATAAATTTGGTTCTTTTTCCGGGGTACTTATAAACGGTCTGTTGATAATTTAAGTTGCAGGGGAAACCCTGATTTTTACTTTGCAGACGGTATAGAAGTGCCAATTACTAAACGTAAGAACTATGAATGTCAAAACCGATACCAAAGAGAAATTTCATGCCATCACGGTAATTGATCCGGTTTTATCTGCTACTATGACAGACGAAATGGGGGAATGTTTGCTGCCTTACCTGCAAAATGAGGTTAAAAACCTGGTTTTGATCCTTAAAAACGTGACAGAACTGGATACGGTTGCCGCGGAAAAACTGGTCTATATCCAACAGAAATTTTACGAAAACAGTGCTTCTTTTGTGATTTGCGAACTTCAGCAAGGGGTGGAGGATTTCCTGGACAACAACAACCTCCTGGAACTGATGAATGTGACACCGACCGAGAGCGAGGCCTGGGATATTGTACAGATGGAAGAAATTGAACGGGAGCTGATGGATGACGGGGATATTTAAACCTGGTATGCAGCCTTCCGGATGCGAAACGGGTCTTTTCAAAACATTACACATCAAAACCGCTAATCATTCATGTTTTCCGTCACCATTCTGGGTAATAATTCCGCAGTTCCGGCTTTTGACCGTCACCCCACCAGCCAGGTGGTTACCCTTGACGGTACCAATTACCTGGTGGATTGCGGTGAGGGCACCCAGATCCAGCTGATCAATTATAAGATACGGCGGAGCCGCATTTCGCATATTTTTATATCCCACTTACATGGGGATCACTATTTCGGACTGATCGGGCTGATCAGTTCCCTCAGCCTGCTCGGGCACCAGCAGGTGCTGCACGTATTCGGACCAGCCCCGCTCCGGGATATCATCGAAATGCAGCTCAAGGTGGCCGATACCCAGCTTTGCTTTCCCCTGCATATCCACCATATTTCGGAAGCCGCAACGCTGCTCGATAACGACAAACTGACGGTGAAATGCTTCCCGACCAACCACCGGGTGGAATGTTATGGATTTTCATTTACCCAGAAAAAACTGCCCCGGAAACTGCTCCCGGAAAAAGCAAAGGAACATGAAATCCCGGCCGTGTTTTACGAACGGCTATGTAAAGGGGAGGACTATACGAAAAAAGACGGCGAACTGGTGAAGAATGAATGGGTGACTGCTCCCTCAGATCCGGGCAAACGCTATGCCTTCTGTGCCGACACAAAATATGATGAAACACTGCTCCCCCATATAACTGGTTTCGATATGATCTACCATGAAACCACTTACCTCGATCATCTGCGGGAAAGAGCCGAACTCCGTTTCCATTCCACTACCAAACAGGCGGCCACTATTGCCCTAAAAGCCGGCGTGAAAAAACTCCTGATTGGTCATTTCAGCAGCAAGTATGATACGCTGGAAGAATTTGAAGCGGAAGCGAAAGAAGTGTTTCCGCAGGCAGAACTGGCGCTGGAAGGGGTTTGTTATGAAGTGTGACTTGTCCTCCGAAGCTTTAGCGCAGGAGGAGGGAAGTCAAAATTCAAAAGTAAAAATATCAGGCTGATACTTTGCGCATTCATCATGACAGGATTTGCGTAATTGAATACGCTGAAAACACTATTACTTTATCCCTGAGATTTCACATCTTAATAAATGTAAATTCATAGCTCATGCCAATAATTGATTTTTTAACGGAAACAGATATCAGCATTTTACCTTTTTCATAATCCTGAGACATTTCGCCTTCACCCGGACCATTGGACGGCTTTCCAATTGATATATATCCAAGCTTGCCCATTTCTATCAACAGTTTTTCATATACAGGTTTTTGCCTGACCGTCAGGCTAATGCCTTGTAACTGCTTTTTAGCGTTGGTCCAACAGCCAAAGATAGTTGGCCCTGCGAGGTATTTTTCTTGTGATATATAAGATAAACTTCCAGAAGGACTTATTGAACTATCTGCCACTTCATAGTCTAAAGAATCCACTAAGAATACCATTTTTTTTAATTCCCCCTTCTGAATAATACTTAATATTTCAGAAATAGATGGTACCTGCCGGTTTTGTCCACATACCAAGAAACTAACAAGCAGAAATCCCGTCAATAATCCAATATGCCGAAAATGAACCATAATGATTATTATTTAGAATTTTAAAAATTGGTAAAACCCAGGAAACTCCTTCCTCCATCTCGCTTCATTATGCATCCCGTCATTCCGGATCACTACGGTGCTTTTCGCTTTCGACACAGATGAAAGTATTTCAAACGCTTTCAGCAATTGCTGCACCATCTGCTCCCCTTCCTGTTTACCGGCATAGAAATAAACCAGACCTTTGTATTTTTTTCCTCGCTTCTTGATCGCTGTAAAAATTTCATCAGAGATCCAGAAAGAGGGAGAAAAAACGCCTGCACCGCCGAATACCTTCGGATGTCTTAACACGGCATACATGGAGATCAGTCCGCCCATAGAACTACCTGCAATAAACGTATGCTGCCGGTCGCGTATCGTTCTGAATTTTCTATCAATAAACGGTTTGAGTTTTTTGGCCACAAAATCCACATAAGCCGCTCCTTCTCCCTTGCCGAATTCTTCATGATCGAACGGACTGTATTCATTCATCCGTTTTTCTCCGCCGTGATCGATGCCCACCACGATACATTTTTTCAACTTTATAGAATCGAGGTATTCATCCACGCCCCATTCGCCGGAATAGGAAGTGGTATCCTCAAATAAATTCTGTCCGTCGTGCATATACAACACCGGGTAACGTTCCTGATTATCCTTTATATAGTTTTCCGGAAGATAGATCCAGACCCGGCGGGTTCTGTTCAGTTTTGGAATAAAAAACGCAGTATCTAGTATTTGCACTTGCCTGCTGGCGGTACTGCTTTTGGGTTTTGGCGGAATCTTATCCGTCCATTCCTCAACCATTAACCGCAGAACAGTGTCGGATTGCAGTAAGAGCAGGCGGTTGGCCATGCTGCTACCATCCGCTTTGCACTCCGACCTGCCCCAGCTGCCCCGGGTGAGCTTGAACTCAAAACCACCAGCCGGCAGCGTGATGTTAAGCGACGATCCCGGACGGAAACTGTATTTCGGATCAGCCGGATTCCAGCCGTTGAAGGAACCTGCGAGATATAAAGTATCACCCGGGTTTGCTGGTGCACCGGCTGTTACTTCAATTTTTACCTTGTATTGTGTATGGGCTGTGGACCATACCATCAGCAGCATCAGGAGTAAAAGGGGAATGCGCATGCTTAAAATTAATCAATAAATACTTCTGTATGGAAATGATGACCATTCTGCTCTTATTTATATGAAAACAGCCCGGACATTGATCTGGATATTACTCCTGGGCATCATCCTGTTTAACTGGGTGATCTTAGACCGACTGAGTATTCATCAAAGCCTCCATTATATCAAACTTCCAATAAACTTCCCAAAGGAGAAAGAAAATCCGTATCAATTTTCTGAAAAAAAAGCCTGGGGCCTGACCAAAAACAAAAAGAAAATACGGCTTACCCTGGACGGGAATACAGCACTCAACCAGAAGAAGTTTGATGTTTTGATTTATGAAACCCGGAAAATGAAATACACCCTTGACTCCTCCATGGTCATCATAATCGATTTTACTAATGAAACTCCATATGGAGAATTTCTGAAAATTGTCCGGTTTTGTAACGATGAAATGATGTTTATTTATGCCCCGGTAAAAAAAGCATTTATTATTACTGGCCTGTACCGTATAGAGAAAAAAGAAGACGTTGCAGATAAAATAGAATTCATTTACATGTAAGCCTTAAACCACTTTTATCAAAAACACCAGCAATGATGCAAACACTTCTTCACTTATCACAATACACACCTACTGGGTGACTGGAGATTATTTGTTCATCTTTAATCATTCTACCAACAATGCACATGTCACCCCGTAGGGGTGCATTGTCGGTAGAAAATGACCAGCGATAATTAAATATTCGTTCCACCCCGTAGGGGTGCATTGTTGGTAGAAAATATCCGGCCATTTTTAAATGTCTATGTCACCCCGTAGGGGTGCATTGTCGGTAGAAAATGTCCGGCGATATTTAAATGTTCATCTCACCCCGTAGGGGTGTATTGTGAAAAAAGGGGAATAGAAATCAGATTTACACGGTCTTCATCAGCTCCTTAATCTTCGCCAAATGCTTTTCACTCACTTTCCAAACCGGTAAACGGAAGGTATTCTGGCAAAGCCCCATTTCGCTGAGATAGGCTTTTACACCACTGGGGCTGCCCTCGGCAAACATGGAAGCGATGATGTCCAGGTATTTTGAATGGAGTTTTTCCGCTTCGCTAAATTTACCCGCGAGACAAAGTCTTACCATATCGGAATATTCCCTGGGATAGGCATTGGCCACCACGGAAATCAGACCTTCCGCACCACCGGCGATCATCTGCAACGTAATCGGATCATCCCCGCTGATCACCATAAAATGAGCAGGCTTGTTTTTGATCAGCTGATTGATCAGGTCAAAGTTGCCACTGGCTTCCTTGGTGGCAAAAATATTCGGGCATTCATGGGCAATCCTTAGTGTCGTCTCCGCCGAAACACTCATGCCGGTACGTCCCGGTACATTGTACATGATGATGGGTAACGGGGTCGCCGCATCCAGGGCCTTATAATGCTGGAAGATTCCTACCTGGTTTGGTTTGTTATAATACGGGCTTACTGAGAGGATCGCGTCGTAACCGGTAAGATCAAACTCGCGGAACTGGCGAACCACTTCGTTGGTATCATTGCCACCAATACCAGCCACGATCGGCAACCGGCCGGCCACTTCATTTTTCACAAAGGAAAAAACCTCTTGCTTTTCGGCACCATGCACCGTAGCACTCTCACCAGTGGTACCCAGCACCACCAGGTACTCCACCTTCCCCTCAATCCAGAATTGGATCAGCCGTTTATAGCTGGCCCAGTCTATGGTCCCGTCTGAGTTGAACGGGGTAACAATGGCGATTCCGGTACCTGTGAAAGATGCTCTTAATGACATTTTAAATGAATATGAAATTATAGTTTAAAAATAGATCACTTATGTACTAAATAACCTTATGAAAAAAGTGCAGCTGCTGTAAGTTGCGAGCTACGAGTTGTGAGTTGCGAGAGACAGACCGTAAAACGAGGTAGAGTTTATTTTTTAAGATTCAACCTCCTAAGAAGGGGCTGTTGACTCCCGACTCCCGACTCCAGACTCCCGACTCTGCACCCCTATTCCTCTTTTTCTTCTGATGGTCCGTCTACTAACTACTATCTTCTAACTACTAACTAGATCTCTTCCCAAAATCCCATCTTCCCAAACTTCTCAATCCGGTTATTCACTCTCTCTTCTACAGTTTGCTTTTTCAGTTCATGGATCACGGGCAGCAGGAAATTTTTCAGGATCTGGGCTGATTCATCATAATCCCAGTGTGCGCCACCGGGAGGTTCAGGGATGATGCCGTCGATCAGGCCAAAGCCCAGCATTTTATCAGCGGTCAGCCGCAGTTGTTCTGCAGCTACTTCTTTTTTATCCCAGCTGCGCCAGAGAATCGAAGAGCAGCTCTCCGGACTGATTACGGTATACCAGGTATTCTCCATCATGAACACTTTATCTCCCACACCGATACCGAGGGCACCGCCGCTGGCTCCTTCCCCGATGATCACACAGATCACAGGTACTTTCAGCCGTATCATTTCGTAGATATTCCGGGCGATGGCTTCCCCTTGTCCCCTTTCCTCTGCTTCCAGTCCGGGATAAGCACCGGGGGTATCAATCAGGGTGATTACAGGCTTATTGAACTTTTCGGCCAGGCGCATCAGGCGCAGGGCTTTGCGGTATCCTTCAGGGTTGGCCATTCCGAAATTCCGGAGTTGACGCATCTTGGTGTTGATACCCTTTTGTTGTCCAATGATCATAACGGTTTCTCCGTCCAGGGAGGCAAATCCGCCAATCATGGCTTTATCATCCTTCACATTCCGGTCCCCATGCAGTTCCACAAAATCGGTGGTCATTTTATCAATATACTTCAGGGTATAAGGACGATCGGGGTGGCGGCTCAGCTGAACCCGTTGCCAGCTCGTCAGGCTACGGGTTATCTCCTTGCGCTTCTCAATCACACTCTCTTCCAGCTTGGTAATAACCTCGCTGTAATCCACCTTACTCTTTTCCGCTTTCTGCTTCAGGTCGTCGATCTCTTCGAGCAGGTCCTTAATAGGCTTCTCAAAGTCAATATATTGCCGGTTTTTATCGGATGGCATAGGCTTATTTATTGGCGGCTAAATTAAGGATTATATTAGAATAAGCCGCTGATGCACAAATACTCCCGGAACAAGGATTTTCTTCTAAAAAATTAGCAATGGCTGAATCTGATTAAAGTTTTCAGATCCGACTTTCACAGAGAAAGGTCGAATGTTGTGGAATTCCAAAAAGAGTTTCGTGGCAGTTAAGCTATTTCCTGCGAATCAGCTCCCGAATCGGTTCAGGAGAACCTCGGCCGTGATAACGCTGACTTCAGGGCATAAAAAAGCTCCACATTGCTGTGAAGCTTTCTCTTGCGGACCGGACGGGACTCGAACCCGTCCCCACAGTACTGTGGGGATGACAGGGCGGCATTCTAACCAACTGAGAACCTCCCTACTATATTTTTGGGATGACTTATAATTGCGAAAATTCTTTCTTTATCCGCCTTCTTAAGATTTTTCTCTCTTATTAATGCTTCAGTTTTTGTTTTGAGCTCTTCAACGTATACCAGCTTCCAGGGCATTTTACCTGACGTATACTCCGAACCGGCACTGTTATGTTGGGCGAGTCGCCTTAATGGATCGCTCGTATAACCCTTATAAAAGGAGCTATCCTTCTCACTTTGGATAATGTAAACATAATGTTCCATGAATGAAAAAAGCTCTGATATTATCAGAGCTTTCTTGCGGACCGGACGGGACTCGAACCCGCGACCTCCGCCGTGACAGGGCGGCATTCTAACCAACTGAACTACCGATCCTTCCAACCCTTCCTCTCTTTACCCGCTCTGGTTGTCAGTATGACAACTTATTGTGAGCAAAGCGATTCAGCGATTTTTAGGACGGCAAAGATAGGCCGGCCAGCTTTTTTATCCAAAAGTTTTTTCCTGATTTATGGCTTTTTTTTATCCCGGCTTTATTCCCCGCCCAAAAACACCCTCACTCTCACAAATCCACCTTTTTCCCATCCTTGGGCAGGCCTGCCTGCCCGGTAGTCATGTTCATCCTTCGACATGCTCATCCTTCGACACGCTCCCCGCATTTGGCGGGGCGGGCAGGATGAAACGGACACTTCCCCATCTCCCGACTCCCGTCTCCCGACTCCCGACTCCCCTCTCCCGACTCACTCAACTCCCTCTGTCGACATCACCACAAAATCTCCGGGAAACTGAACAGTTCCATCTTCTTCCGCTGTAATAAATACTTTATCAGGCTTTGCAGAGGAGACGGTGTGAAAATCAGCCGTCAGCTTTTTAGAAAACTGCTTGGTCGAACTGTTGATCAGACCTATATTCTTAGGATACTCATTGTTGGACACCAGCCAGATCACATACACTTTCTTTCCGGCCTGTAATCTATCCGCTTCGGCCAGGTTATTTACTTTCACATCAATTGCATAATTCTTATTCTTGTCCTTTTTGACCTTGATAAATCCACGGGCGGCCGGCACCTTAGAAGAAGTATTCAAATTGATTTTCTTAGCACAGGCACTGAACAGGAGCACGATCATGGAAAGGAAAAATCCTGCTGCAAAAGTTTTCTTAACGTTTACTGAATGCATAATAAATATTTAATGTAAAAAAAATGACACTTGAATTGATACGAAATCCCTGTCTGGTTTTTCTCCGGCAAACAGGGTAATCCTTAGCTACGTTTTATCCTGTAGATCATTGTTCATCCCCTCCTTTCCGGTAGGTACAATTAATACCGGAATATGTGTATGATGTAATACATATGTTGTAACACGGCCCATCGGAATCATTTCCAGCCAACGACGGCTGTGAGATCCCAGGATGATCAGATCCGCTTTCATCTCTGCGGCCGTCAATACAATAATTTTTCCGGGATCGCCTTCCTTTACCAGGGTTCTCATCTCGGGATGTCCCAGGTGCGCCCGGGTCTTCTGAAGATACTTTTCAGTGCCCCCGAGAATCTGATCCAATCCGGGTACACCCGGTTGTTCAGGATTCATATACCCTGAAAAACCCATGATCGGGCTATATTCCTCAGAAACATAATAAGCGGGACTATCAATAACGTGAAGCAACGTAACCAGGTCACCGGCTTCATTGCATAAGGAAACCCCGGTTTCTGCGACTTTCTGCGCGGTTGGATCATAATCCAACGCGATTAATATTTTCTTCATTTTAAACTATGTTTTATCAGGCAACGGTTCGGCCTCATGTTGCATGGAATAGTTTTCAAACAACTGCTTTAGTGAATCACGATATTCCTTCAGGCTTTTAATCGTTATCTCCTGATCATTGTTTACAGGATTCGTAACAGGCATCTCCGGTATAAACTTCGTTAACTCCGGGTATTGTTCCTGTATCTTCATGGTTGTGCTTAAAATATCCGCCATTATCGTTTTATAGGATGCCATATTCTCTGATTAGTGATAAAAATGTCTTAGGCCTTCAGCAATTGTTTGCGGTACACTGTTATTCACTGGAAATTCAGACGCTGACCGTAACAGGCTCCTCCTGGTGTACCGGATAATCAGTATACCCTTTATCATCCCCGGTATAAAATAAGTCCGGTTTCACCTCTGCTGCCAGGGGCCATTTATTGATAAATCGTTCCACGAGGTCCGGATTATTTATAAACGGGCGTCCAAATGCCACCAGATCTGCAATTCCATCCTCAATCACATCCTTAGCTCGTTCAAGATCATATCCTCCGCACACGATCAATGTTTTGGAAAAGTTCCGGCGGATCATCTTTTTGACTAAAAAAGGAACTACCGGAGCACCCATGGAAGGATGATCTACCAGGTGGATATTAGAAATCCCGAGCTTATTCAGTTCTTTTGTCAGGTGATGATAAGTAGGGTCGGTTTCCGGATATTTAGGCATATCTCCCGCCACACCATATGGCGATAAACGGATGCCGGTCTTATCTTTTCCAATTACAGCAGAAACAGCATCGGCCACTTCAAGTACAAAACGGCAACGGTTGGTAATACTGCCTCCGTATCCATCTTCCCGGATATTACTGACCGGTGACAGAAATTGCTCCAGCAAATACCCATTGGCCCCATGAAGCTCCACCCCGTCAAATCCCGCAGAAATAGCGCGTTGGGCAGCCCGCACATACTCCGACTTCACCGTGCTGATATCTTCTTCCGTCATAGCTTCCGGTACCGGATAATCCTGCAGCTGCTCTTCATCAGTCCACATCTGACCTGCAGGCTGTATGGCAGATGGAGCAATAACCCGGCTGCCCGAAGGCATATTCAACGGATGACTGATCCGGCCGCAATGCATCAATTGCAGGATGATTTTACCTCCTTCACCATGCACAGCCCGGGTTATTTTTTCCCAACCAGCTTCCTGTTGAGAAGTGAAGATTCCGGGAATTCGTGCATAACCCAACCCATTGGCAGACGGAGCCGTTCCCTCCGTGATAATTAAACCGGCCCCGGACCGCTGCCGGTAATATTCCGCCATCAATTCGTTGGGTATATTCCCTGTCGCCCGGCAACGGGTCATGGGTGCCATCACTATCCGGTTACGTAATGTTCCCTCACCAATGGCAACGGGATCAAACAGGTTTCGGTTTTTCATTTACTAATTTTTTTTAATCCAGGTGTGCCCTTAAAAACCAGGCCATCTTCTCATGTATTTCCATAATACCCGTTACAAAATCACTGCTGCCTGCATCTTTATACTCGTCCGTAAACCGGTGGATATTCTCGCGGCATCGGATAATGACAGTTTCATGATCCATCAGCAGTTCTTTTATGTATCCCTGGCTGTCATTTTTATCTCCCGCTTCCGTCAGCTGCGTCAGCTCCAGGTACAACTTCAACGAACCCGCCGCGTAATGCCCGATCGTACGGATCCGCTCGGCCACTTTATCTATAATATCATCCAGCTGTGCAAACTGTCCTTCAAAAAATGTATGCTTCTCAAAAAAATCAGGACCTTCCACATTCCAATGCGCGTTCTTTGTTTTGGTATAAAGCACATATTCGTCTGCCAGAATCACATTTAATTCATTGGCCACCGCCTTCAGATTCAGACCCGTAACGCCGATTTCCGCTTTCATAATCATGGTTATTTTATTCGGTTTTTAATTATATAAAGTTCGTGGCTAACCTTCTGTGAAACATTGCATATTACTGTCAAAATATATCATCATTCATAGCCGAATTACTTGTCAGCATGTTTACTGTTCGTTTACCGGGCATAAAAAACAAGGCAATACACTAAAGTGTGAACTGTACAACATAAACTGTCAGCTGTGTAATCATTCCGGATGGCGGATAATGCAACTTTGATAAGTTGTATGTAAACACATTAACGTGTTTATTACATTTCCCAATTATGAAACAATTCATATTCCTGTCGTTCACCGTCCTCTTTTTCCTTTTCACCTCCTGTACCTCCACACAGATTGTCAGCAGTTGGAGAGAACCGGATAAAGAAGTGACCGTCAGCAATCTCAATAAGGTACTGGTACTGGCTTTGTTTAAAGATGAAACAAGCCGTTACAAAGCAGAAGACCAGATGGTGCAGTACCTGGAAGGCAAAGGGGTGGCGTCCTATAGCTATCTCAAAACAAGTTTCAATGAAAACAATGAAGAAGCCCTCCGCAGAAAAATTAAAGCAGACGGATTTGACGGAGCTGTAACGATGCGGCTGGTGGATGTAGACAAGGAAAAAACGTATTCACCGGGGATGGGCTCCTCTTATCCTTCCTATTACCGTAACTTCAGCGGTTACTATTACCGCAGCTGGTCTTACTTTTCCACTCCTGCTTACTACTCAACTACAAAAACCTATACCGTAGAGACGAATGTGTACTCGATCAGAGAAGACCGGGTCATCTGGACCGGACTTACCGAAACCACAGACCCGGATGGGGTAGATAAAATGACAGCAGAAATCACCAAAGTGGTATTCAAAGAAATGATCAAAGAAGGATTTATCAATCAATAAGACAAAACCAGATCAGGATTATTTATTCCGTTTATACATAGCATATTTTTAACATAACAAGGACATTTATTCCCGGTATTCGGGAAATAGATGTCCTTTTCATTTTCTTGATGCAAAACATCTCCACGGAGGCAAGAAAGGCCCCGTTTTTGCGTTAATTGGGCCTTAGGTTATGTTCATATTAGGAGCTATGAAAAAAAAGTACAGGGGTGTTTACCTGTTTATTTCGTCTATTGTTATCAGTCTCATCCATTTATCTTTTGGATTTGCCAGGAATACCGGTCATTTGGTCCGGGAAGTTCTCCATACAGCTGACTCATCTATTCACAACAACAACGATTCCCTGTTTTTTACGCCTGAGATAAAGTCAGTGTATGACAGTCTGCAACTGAACCTGAAAGGACTCAGCCGGGAAGCTTTTGACTATGCTAAAAAAGGACTGGATCAATTAGCGGCCCAGGGACGGCTCATGAATCAATCAATAATTTCGATTGTGGACTTCAGTCTTCCCAGCACCGAAAAGCGGCTCTTTGTCATTGACCTGAATCATTATAAAATACTATTCAATACACTGGTTGCCCATGGCCGCAATAGTGGAAAAGAAATGGCTTTCGCCTTTTCCAACCAGCATTCCTCGTATAAAAGCAGTCCGGGCTTCTACACAACTGCAGAAACTTATATGGGGAAAAACGGCCTTTCCCTCCGGCTACTGGGGCTTGAAAACGGAATCAACGATAATGCCCTGGAAAGAGGGATCGTAATCCACGGAGCCGATTATGTCAATGCCGGTCTGGCCAATACGCAGGGCTATATCGGCCGCAGCCAGGGCTGTCCTGCTGTACCAGCCCGGGAAGCCTTCCCGATCATCAACCAGATCAAAAACGGAACCCTGCTTTTTATCTACCATCCGGCCTATATTAAACGGTCAGTTCTTCTTAATTAACCGCTGTTCATAACTCTCCGTACATGGCCCAACTCATTGTGTATCTTTGCACAATTAATAAATTGTTATGCTTAAGATTGGCGTTATTGGCGTAGGCCACCTGGGAAAATTTCACCTGAATAACTGGAAGGAAATAGCCGGGGTAGATATCGTTGGCTTTTATGATCCCCATGACGAAAATGCAAAAGAAGTGGCCGAAAAGTACCAGCTCCCCCGCTTCCTGGATGCCGAAGCCCTGATCGAATCCTGCGATGCCGTGGATATCGTGGCCCCCACCAATTTTCACTTTGAATGGTGCGAAATGGCCATCAAAAAAGGGAAACACGTGTTCGTGGAAAAACCACTGGCCAATACCATGGAAGAAGCCAGGCAACTCGTCAAACTGGCCGCTGAATCCGGCATCAAATTCCAGGTCGGACATGTGGAACGCTTCAATCCTGCTTTCCTGGCCCTGAAAGACATGGAACTGAAACCCATGTTCATCGAAGTACACCGCCTGGCACAGTTTAATCCCCGCGGCACCGAAGTGAGTGTGATCCTCGACCTGATGATCCACGATATCGATATTATCCTGAGTATTGTGAAAAGTGATGTGAAATCCATTTCCGCCAGCGGCGTAGCCGTGATGACGGAAACCCCCGATATCGCCAACGTACGGATCGAATTTCACAATGGCTGTGTGGCGAACCTGACCAGCAGCCGCATCTCCATGAAGAAAATGCGGAAAATCCGTCTCTTCCAGAAAGACTCCTATATCGGTATCGATTTCCTGAATAAAAAAACAGAGATCATCAAACTAAAGGAAGAAACCGATCTTAACGTTTTCGCGTTTGATATTGAAACCCCTTCCGGTAAAAAGACCATCGCGATGGCCAATCCGCTGGTGCCGGAAGTCAATGCAATAAAACTTGAGCTGGAAGAGTTCAGGGATGCGATTAAAAACAATACCAGAACCGTGGTAAATGAAATGGATGGACTGATGGCCATGGATGTGGCCCACCAGATCCTCGAAAAAATCGGCCAAAATGTGATCGCTCATTGATGCAATCCGGCAAACAAATATCAGCAGCATGGTATGTGGCGGCCGATTATCTCACTGCCGCCCTGGCCTGGTTCTGCTATTATCACTGGCGCAGCTGGGTTCTTGAAGATGCCGGTGCCTATCCGATCAGCGAGATTTCCTGGCTGCTCATTCTCTTTATTGTACCTGCAGGCTGGCTGATTTTATATACCCTGGCCGGTACCTATAATCAATTGTATAAAAAATCAAGGTTTGCTGAGTTTACACTCACTTTTGTCTGCAGTCTCATAGGAGCCATCTCACTCTTTATTACTTTTGTCTTTAATGACTATGATCCGAAAAACGGGTACAGTTATTTTTATTATGCATTCTTCGTATTACTGGCCATTCATTTCTTCCTGACTTTTATCGGCCGTTGGCTGATCCTCCGGAAGGTAAAACGGCAACTGCTAAACGGAGATGTCTTTTTCAATACCCTGATGATCGGCAGCCAGGAAAATGCAATTCATATCTTCCGTGAAACTGAACTGAGTCTCCGTGATGGTGGTTACCGCTACACCGGATTTGTCACCCCCGACCAAAATGGGAAAAACGGTATCAATAAATTATTACCCAAACTCGGGGAAATAGAAGAGATCGAAACCATCATTGACAATCATGCGATAAAGCTGGTTGTACTGGCCCTGGAGAAAACCGAACAACCCCTGCTTGAAAACCTGATCAACCGCCTCAGCGAAAAAGATGTGGAAGTAAAGAGCCTGCCAAGCACCCTTGATATCCTGAGCGGTTCCGTAAAAACCATGAGTGTGATGGGTGCGGCCCTTATTGACCTGCAGACCGGGCTCATGCAACAATGGGAACAGAATATCAAACGCCTGATCGATGTACTGGCTTCAACGTTCAGCCTGGTCCTGCTCTCCCCCTTCCTTCTATACATGGCAATACGGGTTAAGTTTTCCTCCCCGGGCCCGATCTTCTATTCCCAGGAACGGGTAGGCTATAAAGGCAAAACCTTCCGGATGTATAAATTCCGTTCAATGGTGAAGGATGCGGAAAAAGACGGACCGGCCCTTTCTTCAGAGAATGATCCCCGCATCACCCGTTGGGGTAAAGTCATGCGCAAATGGCGCTTCGACGAACTCCCTCAACTCTGGAATATCCTCATCGGAGAAATGAGCCTGGTAGGTCCCCGTCCTGAACGCCGTTTCTATATCGACCAGATCATTGCCCGCTACCCCTATTATAAATATTTGCTCAAAGTAAAACCCGGTCTCACCAGCTGGGGCATGGTGCAATACGGCTATGCCGAAAACGTAGACCAGATGATCGAACGAAGTAAATTCGACCTGCTCTATATCGAGAATATTTCCCTCATCCTCGATTTTAAGATCA
>DAORKK010000033.1:7876-26792 GCA_035439525.1 Chitinophagaceae bacterium | reverse complement strand
CTTCAAAGTCACCGGCCGGGAAACTGTTATTTTTTTCAATCAGCTGATCTGTATGTAAATGCATGCTTTTCTTTTCAGCAAGCAATGTAAGTAATCTGCCGCAGGCACCAAAACCAGCCCCGATATCAACCAGCCCGCTCTTCATCCAACCCATGCATACGGGTGAATTGATTAAACTCCTCCTGAAAGGACCTTTTGCGGTGATGGTTTTTTTGTTCGGCAATATAATGCTGCACCCATTCGAGTCCGGTGGATCCTACCGAGTAAACAGCATACCCTTTTTGCCAGGCAAATTTATCTTTCACCATGCCCTGGCAATTGATCCAGTAAGAGCTGCCGCTTTTAACATGTTTAATGACTTCCGAAACGGATTTAAGCGGATTTTGCTGAAAAAGGCAATGTACATGGTCCGGCATGCCATTGATAATCCGGACCTGGCAGCCGGCTTCCTCGAATTTGCTGCTCAGGTAAAAATGGACGGATTTCTCAATAGCCGGACTCAGATAGGGGGTTTTGTCTTTGGTGGACCAGATCGCATGGATCCAGATCCGGGGTAATAAATAAATCATGGTTAAGTTTTGCCGGCTAAGCTACCCAGGTACGGGGCCGGAAAAAGGGGAAAACAGCCGGGAAATCCCGCTTTTTTCCCGGCCGCAGTGCCGTTTTCTGGCCCCGAATCAGCTGCCTTTTCCTCGTCCAAATGCTGTAACTTTGCCCCCTCTTAAAAGGAGGCAAAAACCTACATGAAGAATATCCGGAATTTCTGCATCATTGCGCATATCGACCACGGCAAATCCACCCTGGCTGACCGATTATTACAAAGCACCAATACCATCAGTGATCGTGATATGATGGACCAGGTACTGGATGATATGGACCTGGAAAGGGAAAAGGGAATCACGATTAAGAGCCATGCCATCCAGATCAATTATAAACATACCGACGGGCAGGAGTATATCCTGAACCTGATCGATACCCCCGGTCACGTGGATTTCAGTTATGAAGTGAGCCGGGCCCTGGCCGCCTGTGAGGGTTGCCTTTTGCTGGTAGATGCCACCCAGGGTATACAGGCACAGACCATCAGTAATCTCTACCTTGCTATTGAAAACAATCTTGAGATTATTCCGGTGATCAATAAAATCGATATGGATGGCGCCATGATCGAAGAAGTGGAAGACCAGATCGTGGACCTGATTGGCTGCAAACGGGAAGATATCCTCCATGCCAGTGGCCGTACCGGCCTGGGTGTGGAGAAAGTACTGGATGCTATTGTAACCCGTATTCCGGCACCAACAGGGGATCCGGAAGCACCTTTGCAGGCACTGATTTTTGACTCCGTGTTCAATTCATTCCGTGGTATCATTGTTTACTACCGGATCATGAATGGTTCCATCAAAAAGAACGATAAAGTAAAGTTTGTAAGTACCGGCCAGGAATATGGTGCCGACGAAATCGGGATCCTGAAACTGAAGATGACGGAAAAGAATGTAGTGAAGGCGGGTGATGTAGGCTATATCATCACCGGTATTAAAAACGCGAAAGAAGTAAAAGTAGGGGATACCATCACGGTGGCCTCCAATACCAATCCCCAGCAGATACAGGGTTTTGAAGAAGTGAAGCCCATGGTATTTGCCGGTATATTCCCCGTAAACACCGATGAGTTTGAAGAGCTCCGTGATTGCATGGACAAACTCCAGCTCAATGACGCCTCACTGACCTATGAACTGGAAACCTCCCAGGCCCTTGGCTTTGGCTTCCGTTGTGGCTTCCTCGGTATGTTACACATGGAGATCATCCAGGAAAGACTGGAACGGGAGTTTAACCAGACCGTGATCACTACCGTGCCTAACGTAAGTTTCATCGCTTATACCACTAAGGGAGAAAAAGTAATCGTTAATAATCCCACCGAATTTCCTGATCCGGTGAAGACGGATCATATTGATGAGCCTTTTATCAAAGCGCAGATCATTTCCAAACCGGATTATATCGGGAATATCATGACGCTTTGTCTCGGCAAACGGGGTATCCTGATGAACCAGAGTTACCTGACCCCGACCCGGGTCGAACTGTTGTTTGAGATGCCGCTGACCGAGATCGTATTTGATTTTTATGATAAGCTGAAATCACAGACCCGCGGTTATGCCTCTTTTGATTATCATCCGATCGGCTACCGCGAAAGTGATATTTGTAAAATGGATATCCTGCTGAATGCGGATAAAGTGGATGCGCTGTCGGCCCTGATCCACCGCAGCCGTGCCCAGGACTTTGGCCGGAAACTTTGCGAAAAATTAAAGGAATTATTGCCCCGGCAGCAGTTCCAGATCGCGATCCAGGCCGCCATCGGCGCCAAAGTTGTGGCCCGCGAAAACATTTCGGCTATGCGTAAAGATGTTACCGCCAAATGTTATGGAGGTGATATCAGCCGTAAACGTAAACTCCTCGAAAAACAAAAAGAAGGAAAGAAGCGGATGAGACAGATCGGTAACGTGGAAGTACCGCAGGAAGCTTTCCTGGCGGTGCTGAAACTGGATGATTGAGGAATATGTTTTTCTTAGAAGGGGCTGTTGACCTGCTTACCGGCAGGCAGGCTCCCGACTACTGACTCCCGACTCCCGACTGGTTAAGGTCCCACATCCCAAGGTAACGTTCCACCTCCCCATCAGGATAGTCCTTTATCATTTCCACCGGGGCGGGTAAATTGAAAGGTGTTTTTTCCAGGTTTACCGGCCGGTAATAACCGGTTGGAATTTCTTCATTCATCTCAACAGGGTAAGTGCTGGCAATCATATACCGGATCCCGCTTTTTTTAAATTGCCGGATCGCCATCAATACCTGTTGGTTCGATAAATGAATAAAACAATCCCGGCAAAGCACTGCATCTGTACGGGGTAGCAGATCCGTGGTTATATCGGCAACCAGGAATTTAATTCCGGGATATTTCTGCCGGTTCGATTCAATCAGTTCGGCCACCACATCGGCACCTGTATACTCAATACCATTCAGTGTTGTCTGACTCATCCAATGATAATCACCACAAGGTGCATCCAGCAGACTGCCGATATCCCATTTCGACAACAGCAGTGGTAATTGAACACGCAAATCTTTTGTATAGCTGATCGTGGATCCGGGACCGGAAAGGGTTTCTCCCGTATCCCATTCCCGGTCATGATAAATTGTTCTGAATATCCGGCGGCTGTCCCGCACCGGAAATTTTCTTTTCAACCACTCGCGTATACGACCAATCATGACTTGGATACCTGGTTTATAAGGGTGGCCCAGAGCGGGTAAATTGAATCTTTGTCAAAACGCCGGATATTTTTAACCGCATTTTCCGATAGACGTACACGCAACTCCGGATGATCAAGCACGGATATAATAGCTGCTGTCAGTTGAATTGTATTTTCCGGTTCAACCAGCAATCCGTCCTCTCCGTGAGTAATGATATCCGAAGGTCCCGACGGACAATTAAAACTGATACAAGGAATGCCGTAGGAGAGTGCTTCCAGTAAAACCATCGGAAAGGCTTCAAAGCGGGAAGCCAGGACAAACAAACCGGATTCACGATAGACTTCATCTATATCCGATTCACCGGGTGATTGTAATAACAGCCGTCCTTCGAGCTGTTCTTCCCGGATGAAATCCAGCACCTTCTCCTTTAATTCACCATCGCCGGCCAGTTTCCAGGTATAATCCGGATACCTGTTCAGGATTGTTTTAGCAACCGGCAGCAACAGATCAGTCCCCTTCCGGTGAATCAGCCAGCCTGCGGTTAATAGTTGTTTTTTTTCAACCGGTTGATTGTTTGTATAAACAGTTTCAATAAAATTGGGGATGATGGAAACAGTTGTATACTGTTTAAAATGGTCTGCTTCTGTTTGGTTAAGGCAAACAATTTGTTCCAGTTGCGGATATGTCTTCTCTTGCATCCAACTCCAGAATCTGTTTTTCTTGACCCAGTTAAAATGCTGATGTTCCCAGGCAATAATGCGGGTGGTTCTACCTGCACCACATAACACCGTTGCCACCGAAAACGGATATTCTGTCGTGATGACCAGGTCAGGGGCCAGGTGTGCCAGGTACTTCTTTAATTGCCTGATTTCGCGGTATAAGATTAGTTTTCTGCTGAAGATATTGCCGGTAATCCCAATGCCAAAACTGAAGGGCCGGTAGTCCGGATGAACAGATGGATGGAGCGGGTAATAACTGCCGGAACTGCCGTTGTTATCTGCCACCAATAACGTAACGGTATGGCCTTTTTCAGCAAAGAGATTGGCCGTATTGGTCACTGCCCGTTCGATACCTCCGGGTGTGTCCAGCCGGGAACAGATAAATATAATTTTTTTTCCCTCCATTACGGTGTGCTGATCGTCACGTTAATGCCCCAATTTATTAAAATCCGGACGGATCAGGGCCTTTAATTTTTTTCGCAGCCAGTAATATATTTTTCTCCGGGGATTAATATAGGTTGACAGGAATTGAAGGCCATTTTTGATTTCGGGCATATCTGGCTGAGTCCGGTCCATTAAAACTGTATTGTAAATATGCATTCGTTCCGCAATGATCGCGGTTGGATTGAAATACTGTGCAACGCTATTGTATGAAGTCGGGGAATCCGTTTTGCCGGGAGGGGTAAAATGGTGCAATATACGGGCCAGCTCTTCCGCATCTCCGGATTTAAAAAGGGTAGCCAGCGGATGTTCCTGCACCAGGTATGCAGCACCGGTTTTATCAGACACAATTAATGGGGTACCGGTAAATATCGTTTCCGGCACCACATAATTGAACGTATCCCAAAGGGAAGGAATAATAACTGAACTTGTTTCACTCATCAGCAATGCAATTTCGTCCCTGTTTTTCGGACCGAGCCAGATGAATTGATTCTTCCAGGTCTCCGGATATTTTTTCTGAAGGAAATCGGAAGTCTGCTCTGCACCGGGGGCGGAGTAACTATCTTCACCTACCCAGTAGATTCGAAGTGCATCAAGCGTTTTGCCTGCAATAGCGGCAGCCCGGATCATCAGTTCCGCTCCCTTGATCATTTGCAGACTGCTGACTACAAGGAAATGATTACTGTGTGGATTTCTGACACTGTTGCCTTGTCCGGGCAACTGCCAGGGAGCGCGGCTGAAAAAAGTTTGGTGAAAGCCCATCGCTTTCAATGCAGACTGATTCATCGGACTATGCGCTATGATCGCATCTGCGTATTTAAAACTGAGTTTTTCCAGTTTTTGGATGACAGCCAGGTGATCATCCTGCAGCATCGGTGCATATTGGTCAATCTGCAGAGCGCTGGAGTGTGCATCGATGATCAATGGCGGCAATCCTTCCTGTTTCAGGAAAATTCCTGCACCGCCAAAATCCATTGTTTCGATGAGATCAATCTGGTAAGCAACGGCATTTTTAACCAGCCATTCGCGCATAGCCATCCCCGTGGCGATCCATTTTCCTGCAGTATAACTGCCCGGACGAAAATACGTGTTGTAAAAACGGAGGTAACGCTGGTATCCGGCGTTAAGGGTTATTTTTGTAAACAAACCTTCCTCTTCTATAAAATCATCAGCATATTGATCGCCGGTGGTCAGTAAAATGACGGAATGTCCGGCTTCGGTTAAAAGCCGGCTCAGGCAGGTATAATAGAGGGAGATTCCCCCGGTTACTGGTGTATAATGGGTCGTAGCCAGGCAGATTCTCATCCGGGTATGATTTTAGATTTGATGAGTTGCCACAATACCTTTGCTGCCAACCGGCGATTGATCTGCTGGTAATGCCGGAATAATCCATTTGGCGAAAAGAGCTTCTCCTTCCGGAGTCCAAAGCCAATATATGCTTTGGTAAAATGACGGATCAGTTGTTGCTTATCACTTATATATGCTTGTTGAAGCAGGTAACTGAGTATACGGAAGCATTCCGGTTTATTAAAGGCTCCACCGGATGCGGCTTTGGAGTGATTGGCGGCGTGTTCACGGTAATGGTTCAATGCTTCGGGCAGGTAGGCCACCCGTCCTTTTTCAGCCATACAGATGTAAAACATCCAGTCACCGTGGAACCGGAACCCCTCCAGGTTATTTAACACATCCAGGGCATAGGATTTGCGAAACAATACGGCACTAACATTATTGATCGTACAATCTTTTTTCAGGTATTCATTTAATTCTGCTTTGCCATCCTGTTCATACGGGTGACTCCATTTATTGACCCCATAACGCCGGTTCTTTAAGGTGGAGTATTTCCGATCCGGCTGTTCTTCCTGTGCTGAAAGGATAATCGAATCACAATAGACCAGGCTGATCTGTTTTTGCTGAATGGCTTGTGGATATAGCTTTTCAAGGAAATCCGGTTCGGCAAGGTCATCACTTTCAGCCACCCATATCCACTCCGCTGCTGCCAGTTGCAGGGCCTTGTTCCATTGACTGAAGGGCGATCCACTGTTTTCGGTATTCATGATCACGGCCCGGACCAGCGGGTGCTGTGCATATTTGTCAATTACCTCACGGCTGTTATCGGCAGAACAATCATCAATAATGATCAGTTCAATATCCTGTAAGGTCTGCTGGATGACCGACTCGATACGGGCCTGCAGGTAGGGACCATGGTTGTAATTGGGGATGATGACGGTGACCTGCGGCATACCAGATTATTTGAACAATTTTTTAAACCATTTAAAAGGCGAAAGCAGCAGATGCCCAACCCGGTACGAAACTGTTTGCCGGAGCATTCGCTCCTGTTCATCCAATGCCTGTTGTAATACGGAGCGCCCGTTAAAAACACTGGAGTTGATTTCCGGAAGCGCCTCAGCTGAGGCAAAGGCAACCAGGTATAAACCTGTTGATGGTTTGTTTTTTTCCAGTTGCTGCTGGTCACCGTTATAAATGTCGAACCGGGATTGCCCGGTATTGATGATCAGGGAACTATGGCAGGTTTCCTGGGTCAGTATCCGGACATGTTTGAAATATTTTTGAAGAAGCAGTTCAAATTCCGGCCGGTTTAATTCTTTTTTATGAAATGGATTCCTGTACCCGGTTTTGTCCGAATACATTTCCTTATCGGGAGTGGATATGATCATCAGTCCGCCGGGTTTTAATAATCGTTTAAACTCTTCCAATAACCGCTCATGTTCTTCCAGGTGTTCCAGTGTTTCGAAGGATACAAGCAGATCAAAAGAATAAGCGGGCAGGGGTGTTGCACTTGCATCAGCCGTCAGAAAAGTCAGGTGCGCGGCTTTATATTTATGAGTGGCTGCTTTTATAGTGGGTTCGTCGATATCCACGCCGGTAACTGCTGAAGCATTTCCCGCAAGCAGGTAACTGCCATATCCTTCCCCGCAGGCGATATCCAGTACCGTTTTACCAGCAGAAAATTCACAGGCCAGCGCATACCGGTGCAGGTGTTCCAGCGCCGTTTCATTGTGCACAAACGTTTCCCATCGTTCACCGGTCCAGTTTTTCTTGTCGTTCATGATCCGGTATGTTTTTTTAAGTAGCCATTTACATTAAAGGTAACATTCGGACCAAAGAAATCACAACAGGCGCGGTCAATACTGAATTCAGTGTGTGTTGCCAGAAAACGACGTATTGCTTTCTGTGGTCCGCCATCAAAATCCTTATCGATGCCCATTTCTGTAACGATCCCATCCTCAACCAGCAGGTAAGAACCGGGTGTGACAAAGGGGGCAAATTTTTCCATGGCTTCCAGTGTGTCGGCAAACTGGTGTGAACCATCTTCAATGACAAGGATACAAGGATACTGACTGAGTGTATCTGTCGGATAGTCCCTGAATCCGTTTTTGTATACTGAAATCCGGGGGTGCAGGTGCAGGGACGGGTCTTCCTGGTTTTCCGGAAGGTCTATGGTATGAAGTAGTCCTTTTCCTGTTTCATTTAACAAATCAGCTAGATATAACGCAGTGCCGCCTTTGTGGGTTCCTATTTCGATAATAAGGTCAGGGCGAAGCCGGAAGATCAGCATCTGGTATAATACATAATCAAAAGGGCTCTTTACTGCCGGCACTGTCTTATAGGTCACCTGGTGATGTCCTTTTACAATATCCTTTAATCCGAATTTTTTTTCCTTATTAAAGATGCGCATTGTTTAAAAAGTTTGTTGAGCTTCCCACCGGATCAACGGGCGAACAATACCTGGAATTTCCGCTGTATAATTTCCCCGGGCGGTCAGTTTTGAATAATCCGTAAATATTTCGAACCGAAGCACATCGGACTCATGTATGAATATATCCAGGGGATTGGGATTAAACAGGGCGGTATGAATACTGTAAATGCCTTCAGTAAGAAGGTGGCCGGGTATCCAGGCAGTAGCCTCGTATATTCCTTTCTCCCTTTTTTTAAGGCTTAACGGGGAAATCACATCGTGCGAACTGAATATCATCACCTGTTCCTGGTTAAACAGATTCAGGCCGTGTGTAAAAACCGGTCCTTCTTCCAGTACTTCATATTGGATTGACACACCGATGGACTCCGTGGTATCAAACCGGTCGGTCAGAACACCGGAATTTCCATGCAACCAGGCTTTTTTCAACTGCAGTTGCCCGTTGTAGGCCTGGACGCCGGATGGCCATTCCTGCAGGGCCATTGTATTCAGGTGGCCCGCTATATATTGCTGAATGATTTTTTCGGTGGGTCCGTTGGCAATCAGTTTTCCTTCGTCCAGTAACAAGGCAGCGGAACAGAATTTCCGGATACTGTCCAGGTTGTGGCTGACAAATAAAATGGTACGTCCATCCTTACGGCTCACTTCTTCCATTTTCCCCAGGCATTTTTTCTGGAATTCCAGGTCGCCTACGGCCAGCACTTCATCGATCAGGAGTATTTCAGGTTCCAGGTGAGCGGCCACGGAAAAGGCTAAGCGCAGTTGCATACCGCTGCTGTAATGTTTGAGCGGGGTGTCGATAAATTTCTCGACCCCACTGAAGTCGATGATAGCATCGAGCTGACGGGTGATTTCCGCTTTCTTCAACCCAAGGATCGAGCCATTGAGATAAATATTTTCCCGGCCCGTTAATTCCGGATGAAAACCGGTGCCCACTTCCAGCAAACTGCCCACCCGTCCACGTATAAAGGCTTCACCGGTAGTTGGAGGGGTAATCCGGCTGATGATTTTTAACAGCGTGCTTTTGCCGGCACCATTACGGCCAATGATTCCCACTCTTTCCCCAGGTTCAATACGCAGATCAATATCCCGGAGTGCCCAGAACTTTTCCTTTTTTTCGGCCGGCGAAAAAACTTTTTTTACTGACTGACTCAGGATATCCCGCAATGCCACATATGGAGCAGATTCATTCAGCTCATATTGCTTGCCCAGGTTTCGTATGTCAATAGCGGGTTTCATCAGGCAATATCAGCGAAGTAAGCTTCTGTTTTTCTGAAAAAATAAAGTCCGGCCAGGAAGATGATCACTGTAGTGGTTCCACCTGCAGCCACCAGCAGGAAATCCGGTGTATGGCCGGTCAGACCACAGCGGAATAACTCAATGGCAGCATTGACCGGATTTAGGGCCAGTACATATTTTAAAACGGGTTGGGAAACGCCCTGAACCGGGTAAATAACCTGCGAACTGAAGAAAAGTACCTGCAGTAGAAAAGGGATGGTATACCGGAAATCACGGTACTTCACATTCAAAGCGGCGAGGAAGGTGCCGGTACCGAAAGCGGCCAGTAACAATAACAGCAGCCCGCTGAGATAAAAAGGCAGGGTATACCAGTGAAATGACTGTTTGTATACCAGGCAAAAGACCATGAAAATGAGGAACCCCATTAGAAAATCAAACAGGGACACCAGCACGGCAGAGCCGGGAATGATCAGCCGGGGAAAATAGATTTTTTTAATAATACCCGCATGCTGGATCATGCTTTCTCCGGCATGAGACACAGAGGACTGAAAGAGGTTCCAGAGTATCAGCCCTGAAAGTACAAAAACCGGATAGGGCAGGGGACTGGTATCGAATTTCAGTGTCTTAGAAAAAAGCAGGGTAAAGAGCAGCATCATGCCCAACGGCTGCAGGATGGCCCAAAGAATGCCCAGGGAAGTCTGTTTATATTTTACTTTTATATCCCGCCATGTAAAAAAATAGAAGAGTTCCCGGTATTGCCAGATTTCCCTGAAACCGGTACTGAACCGGCCGGGGGGCTTAATATGCGTCAGGGGTTGCTCCATGGGTTGTAAAGATACCCATTGAAGAGGAAAACCAATGCAGGGATCAGTTATCGTAATTTACAGGTACCCGGTTCTCTTTGGTCTTATTTTTATCTGATTTGTCCTGCAGTTTTTGTTCGTTACGATTGCCTTTTGGATCGAGTAAAGGCTCGCCTACAGGCGCCTGCCCATCTTCAAGTTTCAGGGTAAAAACCTTGTCAACATGTTTCCATTTTCCATTCTCCCATTTATACCCTTCCTGGTCACCATCAGGTATAAAGGTCCAGGGTAAATCCGGTTCATCAGATTCTGAGACCAGGTGATCCACCAATATGAGGTCCAGTTCTTCAATATAATTCACCAGCACCCGGGTGTTTTTTTTGAACTCCACGAATAGCCGGTACTGGGGTGATTTAGGGATGGAATCATCTTCATAGGTAAAGAATGGCCCTCCGAAAACAGGTTCCTTTTTTTCGTTGAAATACATGACTTCCACCCATTTCATACTGCTTTGCGCACTGTTATTGTCAAACCCAAAGAGGGTGTAATAGCTTTTACCTTTGTGTTCGGTCTTAACCATATTGTAGTACATCGCCCCGATCCAGTTGCTGCGTGTACGTACAGAGTCCTGAGGCTTATCCGTAAATTCAGAGGCGTCACGAAGTGGTGTCAGTTTTAAAGATCCATCTGGTGTGCGGAATTGAATAGCACCCCGTTGCCGTGAATAATAATCATTATAGCTTATGTTCCAGGTAATGATCCGGAACAGGCTGTCCGGCGAGTAAATTTTTGATACCCCTCTGATGGAGTCAAATGGAAACAGGAACGAATGCTTTACCTGAAGGGAACGCACCAGCACTTTGGTAAAAGCACTGTCGGCCAGCATACGTTGTTGCGGGAGCGTATCGGTATTGAGGTGCATGGACAGGTTTTTCAGCGTGTCTTCTTTGGCCCGGAGTGCTTTCAGGTCAGCCGAACTGATTTTCTGGGCTGAAACAACCGAGACCATACCACAAAGAATACTAAGTAAAAACAGGTGCTTCAAGGGAATGCTTTTATAACTGGTAAAGGTAATTGATCTGACAGATGGGCCTAACGTAAAAAAGGTTGTAAAATTATCCCCGTTTTCATAAAGCTTTTACAAATTCCTCCAGGGTAGTAAAGGCCAGGTCGATTTCCGGATGGGGAAATTCCTGTTGCGGCCTGGTACTGCGTATAAAAACGGTGTGCATGCCTGCATTTCTCCCAAAATGCATATCACTCAGGTTATTACCCACCATGATGGATTTGGAAAAATCGATCTCCGGGAAATTCAGCCGGGCCCTGACCGCCATGCCCGGATTGGGCTTTCGTTCCGGGTGGTCGTTATGGATACTGCTGCAATAGTATATCGCATCGATCCGGCCGCCTATGGCTTCTATTTCCCCGGTCATATGTGCATGTATTTCATGCAGGGTTGCTTCCGTCATTAACCCGCGGCCCACGCCGCGCTGGTTGGTAACAATGACGATCCTGGAAAAAAGGGCAGCCAGTTTGCTAAACAGGGCCGGAGCACCTGCTGTAAATATAAATTCATCCGGGTGAAAGATATAACTGCCGTCCTTGTCTACATTGATCACACCATCACGGTCGAGAAACAAAGTCCAGGTTTTATCCACTTGTTTAAGGTCCATCGGTGGCTGACTGAATTCCGATTGGGCCCGGTTAAAATCTTCGGGTATGCCGATATCAATGAAGTAGGCGTCCTGAACCAGTCCGTAGATGCGGCGGCTGGTAAAGAGTTTTTCCAGGTAATCTTTTTCAAAGGAGAATTTTTCCGGGAACTCTTCATCCAGAAATTTGTCTTTATCCAGCAGATAAACCCCGCCGTTAATGGTGCCGCTTTCATACTGTTTTTTCTCACTGAACCGCTGCACCAGTTGCGCTTCGTTCAGTTCCACCACTCCGTAGCGGTCAAAGTTTTTCATCGGCTTGAGCAGGAGGGTGCACTCGGCCATATGATGTATATGGAATTGGTACGCTGCATGCAGGTCCGCTTTGTACATGGTATCGCCATTGACGACCACTATGTGTTTGCTTTCGGCCATAGTACAGGCCAGTTGAATGGCACCACCGGTTCCAAGGGGTTCCTCTTCCAGGGCCACAACATATTTCAGTGTGGGAAAATGTCCCTGCAGGTATTCCTCAATTACTTCATGTTTGTATCCGAGTGAAAATATAAACCGTTCAATGCCCTGCAGCCGCAGATAGTTTATAACATGGAAAAGAAAAGGGCGACCGGCCACCGGGGCCATGCATTTAGGCAGGTCAGGAACCGCTTCCCGCAGACGGGTGCCCAACCCACCTGCTAATATGATTGCTTCTTTAATCATTCGTATGAACAGAATTACGCTGACTGACCGAAATAATTTTCTTCCACCAGCTGGCAGATGATATGACCGATGGTGATATGGCTCTCCTGGATACGGGGCGTGTCATTGGAAGGCACATTCACCAGGTAATCGCTGAGCCCCTTCATTTGTCCGCCGGTACTACCGGTAAATCCAACGGTAATAATTCCTTTTTCCCGTGCCACTTCGAAAGCCTTGATAATATTTTTTGAATTTCCTGAGGTAGACAAGCCGATCAGTACATCTCCTTTTAAACCGATGCCATCGATCATTCTTGAATAAATGACGTCATAGCTGTAATCATTCGCTACCGCAGTCAGGTAAGAGGTATTACAATGCAGGGCTTCGGCCGGAAGGGCTTTACGGTCAGTATAAAAGCGGCCGGAGAACTCTGCCGCCAGGTGTTGCGCATCGGCGGCACTTCCGCCATTGCCGCAGAAATAGACCCGGTTGCCTTGTTTAAAAGCCCCGGTTACCGCATTCACTACCTGTTCAATGGTAGTAAGCAAGGCCTGGTCTTTCAGCACTTCCTGTTTTGTATCTATCGAGGCCTGTATGATCTGTCTGATCTTTTCCATATTCAATGGTTATCCGTTTAAATAGTCCAGGTTTTTAAACCATGTTCGGTAAACTGGTAATTGCGGTGACGGCCGCCAAAGTTGGCGAGACTGTCAAGCACTTTGTATTTTGTGTTGACGGGACAATAAAAAATCATAAAGCCGCCGCCGCCTGCGCCCGATATTTTACCCCCTGTAGCCCCGGCTTTCTTGGCAGTTTCGTAGATATCTTCCATCAGGGGATTGCTGATGCCTTCGGCCATTTGCCTTTTTTGCTGAAACCCGTAATCGAGAATTTCCCCGATTTCATTCAGCCGGCCTTTGAGCAGGGCTTCCTTCATCATGCGGGCCTGCTCTTTCAGGTGGTGCATGGCTTCGATGGATTTTTCTTTATTGTCTGTAACGTTCTTGCTTTGTTTCTTAATGATCTCAGCGGACTCGCGGCTGGTGGACGTGTAATACAGCAACAGGTTATTTTCCAGTTCGAACAGGTACTGTTGTTTTACCCGCAGCGGATTGACAATCACCTTATCTTCTCCATAAAATTCCATGAAATTGACCCCGCCGAAAGTAGCCGCATACTGGTCCTGTTTACCACCGGCCAGGTTCAGGTCACGACGTTCGATTTCATAAGCATAATGGGCCATATCATATTCACCCATCGGCAGTTTCAGCATTTCTGCAAAAGCCCCGAGAATCGCTACCACCAGGGTGGAGGAAGTACCCAGACCGGAACCTGCGGGTGCATCCACATAGGTCGATAAGCGGAATCCCTGTTCTTTGATACCATAATCCTGCTGAATGCGGTTGTATACCCCTTTTAACAGATCCAGTTGTCCGTTGATGGGTAATCCGGCTGACCAGTCAAAGACCTGTTGTTCCTGCCGGTCGATGGCTTCCAGGATGATCTTTTTTTCATCGAGTGGTTCTATAGTGGCATTGGCATAGAGGGAAAGGGTGGCATTGAGGATCGCTCCACCGTAGAGGTCGCTGTAAGGACTGACATCCGTACCACCTCCGGCCAATCCGATCCGTAAGGGCGCTTTACTTCTGTATATCATTGGCTAACTGAGTAAGGCTGCTGACCATCCGGTCCCAGCTGTACTTTTTTTTCTCTTCACGAAGATGAGGAATAAAATAATCTTCACCTAATTGGTAGAACTGCAGGATACCTCCGGCAATGGCTGCCGGATCAGGTTCAGTTACCAGCCCGACTTTTTTATCAGGTACCAGGGCCGGGAGGCCGCCCACATTGGTGACCACCATCGGTTTTTCGAAATGATAGGCGAGTGGGGTGACCCCGCTTTGGGTGGCATTGCGGTAAGGTTGTATCACCGCATCTGCGGCACTGAGATAATATTTTACTTCACTGTCGGGGATAAAATCCGTACGCAGGTATAATTGTTCCCGGATGCCCAGCAGATCGATCTGCTCCTGGTATCCTTTTTCTTCTTCATAAAATTCTCCCGCTACCAGTAACCGGATACCTGCGTTTTTAATAGCCGGCAGGGCCATCGCTTCAAACAGCAGATCCAGTCCTTTATATTTACGGATGAAACCGAAAAAGAGTATGATTTTTTCGTTTGCCGGCAAACCGAGATGTGTACGGGCCTCCGTTTTGGGAAGGATGGTGCCAAAATTATCATAGAGCGGATGTGATACCAACAGCGCCGGTTTTGTTTTTTCGAAAAGCCGCAGGTCACTCATCACTTTCTCACTCATCGTGATAAACGCGTCACAACTTTTCAGGAAATACCGGGTAAAGGGTTTATCGCCCGGACGTTTCTCATGCGGGATCACATTATCCGCAATACAAATGATCTTTGTTTTTTTGTTTTTCCGTGCCCTGCGAAGAATGGTGCCTAAAGCTGGACCCATCAGTGGCAGCCAGAAACGTACAATGATCAGATCGGCCTGTTGCTTCTTCAGCCAGTTGCCGGTTCTTATCCAGTTAAAAGGGTTAATGGAGTTGATCTTTGTATCAATACGCAGGTTTTCAGGTGCAGGTTCACTGCTATACTGGGTGGTGCCGGGGAAAATAAAATCCGGGTATTGTAATGAAAAGGAGAGCAGACTGCACATGTGCCCCTGGTCGGTAAAAGCGTTGGCCAGTCGCTGGTTGAAAGTGGCCAGTCCGCCGCGCAGGGGATGTGCCGGTCCTATGATGATCACACGGGCCATTACAAACCGGTTTTGGTTTCTACCAGGTAGGTGTTGCGATTGGCTGAATTACGGGAGATCAGTTCGCCGATAAAACCGGCCAGGAATAATTGCATCCCGATGATTACGGAGGTCAGGGCCATGTAAAAACCCGGACGGTTGGTCAGCGCAAAACTGGTATCAATGATTTTTGAAATAACCAGGTACAGAGAGATACCAAGACCGGCGAGGAAAAAGAGCGTGCCCCAAAGTCCAAAGAAATGCATAGGCCGTTTGGCAAATTTTCCGACAAAGCTGATGGACAGCAGGTCCAGGAATCCGTTTACGAAACGTCTCCAGCCGAATTTTGAAGTGCCGTATTTGCGGGCCCTGTGTTCCACTACTTTTTCACCAATCTTTTTAAACCCGGCCCATTTGGCCAGTACCGGGATATAGCGGTGCATTTCACCATATACTTCAATGCCTTTGATCACTTTTTTATTATACGCTTTCAGGCCACAGTTAAAATCATGGAGATGAATGCCCGACATACTGCGGGTTACTGCATTGAAAAATTTGGACGGAATATTCTTTGTAAATGTATTGTCGTAGCGTTTCTTTTTCCAGCCGCTTACCAGGTCGTAACCGTCTTCGACGATCATTTTACGGAGACCGGGTATTTCATCCGGACTATCCTGCAGGTCTGCATCCATAGTGATGACTACATCGCCGGAGGTGGCACGGAAGGCTTCGTTTAATCCTGCAGATTTTCCGTAATTCCGCTGGAATTTGATGCCTTTGATGGCGGGGTTTTTAGCCCGGAGACCTTCAATCACTTCCCAGGAGTTGTCACTGCTGCCGTCATCCACGAAGATCACTTCATAGCTGTATTGATGTTCGGCCATGACTTTCTCAATCCAGGCCGTCAGTTCCGGCAGGGATTCTGCTTCATCGATCAGGGGTATGACAATGGACAGGTCCATAGTTTAATTTCTTCTGGAGGTAATGGCGGCCGTTATGGCGGTTACAATGGCGCCGATGATCAAATATCCGAAAATAGTTTTAGATACAAGGGCAGTTATATACCCCTTTTTATAATCCGCAATATATTGCTCAATTTCGGTGGGTGTCTTCGATTTTTCAGTACTGATTATCCTTGTTTTTTCCATGGCAGCACTTTCTTCTTTGAATTCCGGATGCAGCTTATTAAAGACATAGGTAAATGCCACCATAACCAGGATACTTACAATAAAACTCCTGAACCCAACATTGAATTTATCCCAGAATTTTACGCGGCTGTCATCTGTATTTTTATACATTAACACAGACAGGATGATGCCGGCGGAAAAGGCCAATGTCGCGAGTATTTCAATCGGCAGTTTTGTGTTATTCCTGTTTGCATATCCAAACAGGAAAATGGCGACCATTAGTAAACCAGCGAAAAGACCAAAAAGGGCCGGGGTGAGTTTAAATTTCATGTATTAAAATGTGGACGATGAACCGTTAATTATTCCGGTCACTTTTCCTTTAAATGTTTGCCCGATAAAGGGGGTATTGGAGGATTTGGACTTAATTGATTCCTTAGTAAAGGTCCAGCTAACTTCCGGTTGAAACAAACTGAGGCAGGCTTTACTACCTTCTTTAATTGTCGCTGTTTCCAGTCCGAATATCTTACGAGGGTTTATAGCAAGTAATTCCACACAACGTTCCTGACTTATACCCGGCACTGACGTATTCAGGACAGCATAAGCAGTTTGCAGTCCGGTCATGCCGAATTTGGCATATTCAAATTCGATCACTTTGCTGTCGATCTCATGGGGCAGGTGATGAGAAGCCAGGCAATCCACTGTGCCATTCAGAACGGCTTCACGAAGGGCGGCCCGGTCTTCAGCCGTCCGGAGCGGCGGATTTACTTTCAGGTGCGTGTTGTAGCTGGTCATATCCTCATCTGTAAAGAAAAGATGATAAGGGGTGACTGAGCAGGTAACGGCAATATTGTTTTCTTTTCCTTTTTGAACGTAATCAGCTGATTTTTTTGTGCTGATTCCTGTTAAGTGAATTTTAGATGAAGTGTATTCTGCCAGGTTTATATCCCTTTCCACCACCAGTTCTTCGGCCATAGCGGGTTTACCCGGGAGCCCAAGTTGAGTAGAAACCACCCCTTCATTGATCAGTCCGGGCGGGTTTACACTTTTATCATCCGGCACCTGAATAATGATGCCGTCAAAGGCTTTTACATATTGAAGGGCTTTGACGAGCAGACCGGCCGATTGCACACAATTCACGCCATCGCTGAAAGCCACGGCTCCGCTCCATTTCATATCATACATTTCGGCCAGTTCCTTTCCTTCGGTATTCCGGGTAATAGCCCCGATGGGGTGGATGGTCACCGGCAGGTGTTGTCCTTTATGCACTACATATTCGACAGCGGCTTTATTGTGCAGTACGGGGTTGGTGTTGGGGATGATCAGTACATCCGTATATCCTCCGGCTGCGGCTGCATTGGCCCCGGTTTCTAATGTTTCCTTGTATTCATAACCCGGGTCGGCAAAACTGGCAAAGACATCCACCCAGCCTGGAGATACGCATAATCCTTCGAGGCTGATCACCTGATCCGCGTCCGAACTGATTTCCTTTCCAATCTGACTGATAAGGCCGTTTTCAATAAAAATATCGCTGATTTGCCCGTTATGAGGGGAGGATGGATCAATGATCCGGGCTTGTTTAATGAGGATTTTCATTAAGGAGCGAAGTTAACGGATGCGGGTGGTTCGGAAAAATCTGAATCGGGGAAGGCAGTAGTCAGTAGTCAGGAGTCGGGAGTCGGGAGTTGGGAGTCGGGAGTCGGGAGTCAGTAGTCAGGAGTCAGGAGTCGTGAGTCAGGAGTCAGGAGTCAGGAGTCGGGAGAAGTTCTTGTCATCCTGCCTGCCCCGCCAAATGCGGGAAGCTTGCCGAAGGATGGCGAGCAGCAAGTAGAAAGTAGTCAACTGATATTTCTAAGAAAATCAAACTAACCTCAAGCGTTTTCTTTTCTCCTTGACTCTTCCTGCTTTAAGGACTTCGTACTTCGTACTTCGTATTTTACAAAAAAGCCCTCCGACGCTAAAGCTTTGGAGGGCAAAGTCGGGATGACTGGATTCGAACCAGCGACCCCTACGTCCCGAACGTAGTGCGCTACCGGGCTGCGCTACATCCCGTGATACAAACCGGAGTGCAAAAATAACTAAGAGATGGGAAAAATCCATAAAAAACAGGTGTCGGGTGTCAGGTGTCTGGTGTCTGGTGTCTGGTGTCGGGTGTCAGGTGTCAGGTGTCTGGTGTCAGGTGTCAGGAAACAGCCCCTTCTAAGAACTTATACTTCAATGCACGTCAGTCGTACTTCGTACTTCGTACCTCGTACTTTGTTTAGTACTTAACACAAAAAACCCCGGCATTTAGCCAGGGCTTCTGTTTGTTCGTCGGGACGACTAGATTCGAACTAGCGACCCTCCCGCCTCAAGCGGGATGCGCTACCGGGCTAATATTTTTTTTGTTTGTTCGTCGGGCCTTGCCCGACGTAGCCCACTATATGATCCCTTAGGAAGTATATACAATAAAAAACCCTCTAAAGCAAAAGCTTCAGAGGGCGAAGTCGGGACGACTAGATTCGAACTAGCGACCCTCCCGCCTCAAGCGGGATGCGCTA
>DAORKK010000033.1:0-7776 GCA_035439525.1 Chitinophagaceae bacterium | reverse complement strand
AAAGCAAAAGCTTCAGAGGGCGAAGTCGGGACGACTAGATTCGAACTAGCGACCCCTTGCACCCCATGCAAGTGCGCTACCGGGCTGCGCTACGTCCCGAACATTTGGGGCTGCAAATGTAAGATTAAGTCCTGAATTTCTGAAATCTATCCTTTTTTCAGTTGCCGGTTGTTATTGCCATTCTGATGCTTCGGGAACCGTTCATTAACCGTTTCAAAGAAAACCAGCCACAAACCTCAACGAGCAACCCTCAAATTCTTTTTAAATACCTTTCCATCATGAAAGCGATGTTCATCCGGGAAGCACAAATTTCCGATATTCCCCAGATTCAGCGGGTACGTAATGCGGTTACAGAAAATACATTATCTGATCCGGGCCTGGTGCCCGATGAAGATGTGGCGGATTATATCAGCCGGAGAGGGAAGGGCTGGGTTTCCCTGGAAGGGGAAATGGTTACAGGTTTTTCCATTGTCAGTGTAACGGATCATAACGTGTGGGCTTTATTCCTGGAACCCGGGTATGACAGACAGGGGACTGGCCGGAAATTGCATGCGATTATGTTAGACTGGTATTTTGATCAAACCGGTGAAACAGTCTGGTTGAGTACTGCTCCCGGTACCAGGGCTGATGGTTTTTACAGGAAGGCGGGCTGGGAAGAAGCCGGGGAATATGGAAAAGGGGAGACAAAGTTTGTGATGACACGCGAAAACTGGTTGAAACAAAAACGGGTGCCGGTTTAACATTTTTAATAACTTTAAAACAACCTGCAGTACAACCCCGTGAAGCGGTTATTCGTCCATTTATTTAAAGGCGCTGAAACACACACCATGCGAAGACTTATTTATTTTTTTTCCTTACTACCGATGCTGTTTATTGCAGGCTGGTTAACGGAGCCCGTGCAAACTGAAGAACAGTTGTCTCAAACAGACGGACCTTATATTTTTTACCGCAAGGATACCATTTTCATTCATGCTGTTTATGAAGGAGGTACGCTCCGGCAGCTGCGTACAGACACCGGTTTTACTGCAGCCAAAAAAGAAATCCGGCTGACGGTACCAACCGGTAATCCGCATGAATTTTTTACGGTAAACTTAAAAGGACGGTTGTCCCAGGAGAAAACAGAATTCCGGAAAGTACCCCGGCAACTGGCCATTTCAGATATGGAAGGGGACCTGAAGGGATTCCTGCGTTTATTGAAAGGAAATAAAGTCATCGACCAGCAGCTCAACTGGACATTCGGGGATGGGCACCTGGTGCTTACCGGTGATTTTTTTGACCGGGGCAAACAGGTGACCGAACTGCTTTGGTTTATTTACAGTCTCGAAGAAAAAGCAAAAGAAGCCGGTGGCTATGTCCATTTTATCCTCGGTAATCACGAAATCATGAACCTGAATGGCGATTTCCGTTATGTGCACCCGAGATATATGGAACATGCGGCCCTGATGAAGCTGGACTATCTTTCTCTTTTTGATGAACGGTCTGAACTGGGCCGGTGGTTGCGGACCAAGAATATCGTGGAGAAAGTAGGAGAAGTCTTATATATGCACGGTGGTATCTCCGCTGAAGTAAATCTTTTTAATGCGGCCGCCCCTAAAATAAATGAACTGGCAAGACCGTATTACGGGGATACCAGTTATCGCTATCCTGATGTGTATGTGGAGATCCTGTACAGTGAATTGGGACCATTCTGGTACCGGGGTTATTATACAGGGGCACCCAAAGCCACGGAAGCACAGATCGACAGTACCCTTGCTATATTCGGTGCCAGGTATATAGCCACCGGGCATACCATCATCCGTGACACCATCAGTACCTGGTTCAATAATAAACTGTTCAATACCGATGTGCCGCACAGCAAAGGCTTTTCTGAAGGATTGCTGATCGAAAAGGGTAAATTTTACCGGGTGAGTGAGACGGGTGAGCGATTCCTGATCGCCGGCTGAGTTACCTGCCTGTACTGTCTGCAAAATGCCGGCCTGTCCCGGCTTCATTTTAGGTTTTATGCGCCTTCTCGCTTAAATTTGCCCCACTTTAAAAAAGCACTAATCAATGGCAAGATCAATCGCGTTTCGTGAAGCTATCCGGGAAGCCCTCAATGAGGAAATGAGAAGGGATGAACGGGTATTCCTGATGGGAGAGGAAGTGGCAGAATACAATGGGGCCTACAAAGTGAGCCAGGGTATGCTGGCCGAATTCGGTGCAAAACGGGTTATTGATACCCCGATCTCCGAACTTGGTTTTACTGCAATCGGTGTGGGAGCAGCCCAGAATGGCCTTCGCCCCGTGGTGGAATTTATGACCTGGAATTTTGCGGTTTTAGCTTTAGATCAAATTTTAAATACCGCTTCTAAAATGCTGGCAATGAGCGGCGGACAGATCAGTTGTCCGATCGTTTTTCGTGGACCAAATGGTTCCGCCGGGCAGTTGGGTGCCCAGCACTCTACTGCATTTGAAGCGCTGTATGCGAATATACCGGGGATCAAAGTAGTATCGCCCAGCAATGGATATGATGCCAAGGGATTGCTGAAACAGGCTATCCGCTTTGAAGAAGATCCGGTGATGTTTATGGAAAGTGAGCAGATGTACGGAGATAAGTCTGAAGTGCCGGATGAAGAATATTATATTGAACTGGGAAAGGCCGATGTAAAAAGGGCCGGTCGCGATGTAACCATCGTTTCTTTCAATAAAATGATGAAAGTGGCACTCGGGGCTGCCGATGAGCTCGAAAAAGAGGGAATCAGTGCAGAAGTGATCGATTTAAGGACCATTCGCCCGCTGGACTGGATGACCATACTGGAAAGTGTGAAAAAGACCAATCGCCTGGTGATTGTGGAAGAACAATGGCCTTTTGCCTCTGTTTCTTCTGAAATAACCTACCAGATCCAGAAAGAAGGATTCGACTACCTGGATGCACCGATTCGCCGGATAACCGCTGCGGACGCACCTTTACACTATGCGCCCAACCTGGTGGCGGCCGCTTTGCCGGATGTGCCACGTACAGTAAAACTGGTGAAAGAAGTCATGTACCAGGTCAAGTAAATCTGCCTAAAAAATACCTGCCCCTGCCTTTGGCGGGGGCTTTTTTTTTATCCATCAATACACAATAAAAAAAAAGTTTGTTATCGTGCAACGGTTTGGTTTATATAATGCATCTTTGTCTCGGTTTTTCATAGGATATTGGATTTTAAAACGAGGCTGGGTTTCTACCCGGCCTCTATTTTTTTACCCCTGATCCAACCCCTGAATTGCCCCGCCTTCGGGCCAAATGATTTAATTTTATATCTAAAACATATATAATGGCTGATATCCTGATTATCGACGATGAACGCGCCATCCGGAAAACCCTGTCAGAAATCCTTTCTTTTGAAGGGTATAAAGTGGACGAAGCCTCAGACGGAGAGGAAGGGTTGAAAAAATTCAAAGAAAAGAACTTTGACCTGGTCTTGTGCGATATTAAAATGCCCAAACTGGACGGCATTGAATTCCTGCAGAGGGCAGGAGAGATCAATCCGGATATTCCGATTGTGATGATCTCTGGTCATGGAAATATTGAAACGGCGGTGGAAGCGGTTAAGAAAGGGGCCTACGACTTTATTTCTAAGCCGCCGGACCTGAACCGGCTCCTGATCACAATCCGCAATGCGATGGATAAAAGCACCCTGGTTACGGAGACCAAAGTGCTCAAGCGCAAAGTGAGCCGGGTGCAGGAAATGATCGGGGAATCAGCCGGCATTAAGAAAATCAAGGATACAATTGAAAAAGTGGCTCCCACCGAAGCCCGAATACTGGTAACCGGGGAAAACGGGGTTGGTAAGGAACTGGTAGCCCGCTGGATTCATGAGAAAAGTAACCGGGCATCCGGGCCGATTATTGAAGTGAACTGTGCGGCAATCCCTACCGAACTGATCGAAAGCGAACTTTTTGGGCACGAAAAGGGCTCATTTACCTCTGCCATCAAACAACGGATCGGGAAATTTGAATCGGCCAATGGTGGCACCCTTTTCCTGGATGAGATCGGGGATATGAGTGCCAATGCCCAGGCCAAAGTACTCCGGGCGTTGCAGGAAGGCAAAATCACCCGCGTAGGTGCCGATAAAGACATCAGCGTGGACGTACGGGTGATTGCTGCAACAAATAAAGACCTCCTGAAAGAAGTGGAGGCGAAGAATTTCCGGCTTGATCTGTATCACCGGTTGAGTGTGATCCTGATCCATGTGCCTTCTTTAAACGATCGCCGGGATGATATTCCCCTGCTGGTGGATCAGTTTCTGACGGATATCTGTTCCGATTATGGTATTGCCAAAAAACCGACTGAGCCGGAAGCGATCAGTCTGTTGCAGGAATATAACTGGACCGGGAATATCCGGGAACTGCGCAATGTGGTGGAACGGTTGGTGATTCTGTCTGGGAAATCCATTACGGCTGAGGATGTACGCAATTATGTATTGCCTAAATAGCGGGCTGATCTTTCAGTTTTTGGGTGAACCGGATCAGTTCTTCCAGTGAATGGAGTACGATTTCATCGGCTGAATTTTCAGGTAATTGCCGGAAAGCCGGTCCCGATCTGATAATTTTTCCTTTAAACTGCTGTTTTAGTTCAAGGATATACGCTTCCGGACTGATTTCCTGCAGAAAGGTAATGACATGGGTATAGAGGTAATCAACCGGATGATGGAATAGAAAATAGACCAGACTCTCTGGTGAAACATTGGTACCAAAATACACCGTTCTGAATCCGGCTTTCTTAAAGAAATAATGGGCGGTCAGTAAAGGGATTTCATGGTATTCTCCGGCCGGCGCAAATAGAAGGATACGCGGACCTGCCGGTTCCATTTTATCGAGACCATCAATAGCTACCAGTAATTTTTTCCGGATAATATGACTGGCAAAATGTTCCTGGGCCGGAATGGCATTGTTGGTGAGCCACAGCAATCCGATCCGGTGCAGATAAGGATAAAAAATCCGTTGCACACAATGCTCAATTCCATTGCGCAATACCACGGCGTGTATTATTTTTTCGAATTTTTCTTTATTAAAGTCAAGACTGGATTCAATGAGTTGATGGATAAATCCTTCGTCTGGGTTATCAGTAGCATAGGCTTTTTCCAGCCGTTCTTCCCGTTCAGCCGCACTCATGGCAGCAATCGTGGATATTTTGATGCCGTTATGGTATAAGTAGGAAATCCGCAGCCATTCTTTCAGGTCTTCATTGCTGTATACCCGGTGCTGCCCGCCCGGCCGGTCGGAGATCCCTAATTGGTAACGTTGTTCCCAGGCCCGGAGGGTATGGGCCTTGATCCCGCAAAGGTGCTCGATGTCACGAATAGAAAACTGCTGCATATAAACAAGCCTAAATTATCATTATTTCCACTGAAAACGGCGCAGAATTCACAAAACTTTGAACAATCTATATTTCTGAAAGGCAAATATTTAAGATATTTTTGTCAGCTATAAACCAAGGTTCATGCCCATCCAACACATTTTTATAGTTTATTTAGTCAGCACACTGATTGTTTTCCTGCCTTCCTTTGGTCTGGCCCCGCTCTTCGTAAAAGCCGGGGTGCCTGCCTGGAAAGCCTACGTGCCGTTTTACAATACCTGGGTGATGCAGGGGCTTTGCCACCGGCCGAAGCATTGGGTGTTCTGGCAGTTTATACCAGTAATCGGCTGGTTTATCAGCCCGGGTATCTTTATCGAGTTTGCCAAAGTGTTCGGACAATTCTCATTACGTTCCCATACAGCAGCGGCCCTGTTTGCTCCATTCTATTTCCCGTACCTGTCCATGAAAGTACAACCGGCCTATGTGGGTCCGGATGCGGTAAAAAATTATAAAAAAGCCAACTGGAGAGAATGGGTGGATGCGGGCATTTTTGCAGTAGTAGCTGCAACCCTGATCCGTACGTTTATTTTTGAAGCCTATACCATTCCTTCCGGCTCCATGGAAAAATCACTACTGATCAATGATTTTTTGTTTGTCAGTAAATTCAGTTACGGACCGCGTATTCCAAATACACCTTTATCAGTTCCGTTTGTTCATAACTATCTCCCCTTTGGCTCAAGCCGCAAGTCTTATACCGAGCTGGTGAAGGTTCCGTATATCCGCTGGTTTGCCACCCCGGTCAAAAGAGGGGATGCCGTGGTGTTTAACTTTCCGGCAGGCGATACGGTTATTCATAAGGCCGGCTATGAATCCGCACAGCCCTATTATGATTTTGTACGATCAATGGGACGAGATGCCGTGTGGCAGGATCCTGAACTGAATCCGATTGTTTCCCATCCGGCTGATAAAACGGATAATTATATTAAGCGATGTGTGGCCGTTGCCGGTGATACGTTGCAAATAATTAATGGCGATGTTTATATCAACAGCCAGCGTCAGGAAGCCCCTGAAAATTCAGGCCGGCAATACCTGGTACAGATGAAACCAAACCGTTCCCTGGATAAGGATGGCCTGGAGGAAATGGGTATTGCGATTTATGAAACAGAACGATCTTCTGATTTTAACCTAAGCGGCATACAGCCTTATCAGTATGTTATCAATATGACATTGACCGAAAAGGAGAAGCTGGTAAAATCCGGATTTACTGAAAAAGTGGACCCTTATATTGATAATCAGGCATCCGCTTCCCGCATTTTCCCCTATGATACCCTGCATAAATGGTCGGTGGATAATTACGGAAAAATCTGGATTCCTAAAAAAGGGGAATCGGTCGATCTGAATGAAACAAATTTTTCTGTGTATGAACGGGCAATCCGGGTATACGAAAAAAATGATTTTTACAGAAAAGACGGCAAGTACTACCTGAATGGACAGGCCATTACCCGTTATACGTTTAAGATGGACTATTACTGGATGATGGGGGACAACCGGCATGGTTCACAGGACTCAAGGTTCTGGGGCTTTGTACCGGAAGACCGCATCGTGGGCAAGGCCTGGCTGATCTGGTTCAGCTGGGAAGGCGGACCAAGGTGGAAGCGATTGTTCCGTACGGTAAAATAGACTAACTTTAAATGCCCTTGACGAGTTCAGGGGCATTCTTCTGTAAAAACCATTCCTGCCATGAAACAACAGACCTACGAATTCGCTTACGAAGTATACGATGATATTACCCAGCTGAATCCGGCAGATGCGGCATTGCTGGAACAGGCCCGGGCCGTGACCGCAAAAGCTTATGCCCCTTATTCAAAATTTAATGTGGGAGCCGCCGCGCTTTTAGCCAATGGCGAAATACTCCTGGGTACTAACCAGGAAAATGCTTCTTACCCGGTAGGCATCTGTGCAGAACGGGTTTTACTGGGAACAGCCGCCACCTTGCATCCGGATATAGCTATTACTTCCATGGCCATCAGTTTTAATACTGCGAAAGAAAAAAGTAATCACCCGATCTCTCCCTGCGGTATGTGCCGGCAGTCATTGCTCGAATACGAAACCCGGTTCAAACACCCGATCCGCCTGATCATGGGCGGCATGGAAGGACCTGTTCATGTAGTGGAGGCTGCGCGGCAATTGCTGCCTTTTGCGTTTACCAGTGAAGAACTGATATGAACTACCGCAGGGTGTTGTTCTGTTATTGCCTGCTTCCGCTATTGGCCGGAACCCTTATATACCTTTTATTCCGAAATGACAGCTGGTTGCATGACCGTTTATTTGATCAGGATACCCGGTTGCCGCTGTTGGGTATGGAGGGACCGATAGCCGATTTTGTGAAATACCAGCTCCCCGATTTTTGCTGGAGTTTCTCGCTCACGGCTGCGTTAGTGATATGGAAAAACTGG
>DAORKK010000032.1:0-27318 GCA_035439525.1 Chitinophagaceae bacterium | reverse complement strand
TCGCCGCAGGAAATGCCTATAATGGGTTTTGTCATAATCTGGTTTGAGCTGTAAATTTAGCTATTTCATTTTTAAAGCGACCGGCTGGTATCTGTAAGCGCGCGCATAAAGGCAATTATATCGGCGATTTCCTTTTTTGACAACGATAATTTATCAAAAGGGAGGGTTTGGTTCGGTGGAGCAATATTCAGCCCTTTGCCTCCTCCATTGTTATAGAATTCCATCACTTCTTCCAGGCTGTCATACACTCCATTGTGCATATATGGGCCGGTTAAGGCAATATTTCTCAGGGTAGGGGTCTTGAATGAGTATTTATGTATCATAGAACGGGTAAAACTATATTTACCCTCATCCTCATCCAGAACGGCTCCTTTCTTATCTTTTGTTTTTGGTACACCAACCACTTCGGATTCGGTTTCTGCAAAAAAGGGAGGCACCACGCCATTAAATAAAGGTATAAAATGACAGGTGGCGCACTTGCCTTTTCCGGCAAACAGGTTGAACCCGTTTTTTTCAGCAATCGTCAGTTGAGTACGATCACCACGCATATACTGATCAAACCGGGAATTAAGTGAGCGAAGGGAACGTACATAGGAGGAAATCGCATTGGCGATTGTAAAAATAGAAACAGTCTCTTTTTCGGCAGGGTAGGCTTTTTTAAATTTTGCAGCATATTCCGCATTTTTTTTCAACTCCTGTACACTTCTTTTCAGCGACCCATCCATTTCCTGGAGGTTATGCACTACTTCTGTTAATTGGTTCTCCAATATATCAGAGCGGCTGTCCATAAACTGCCGGGTCTGGTATCCGGAATTCCATAAAGTTGGCGTATTCCTGGTAAGCAGGGTTTTATTATCCAGCGCATAAGGCTTGGCCAGGCCATCCGTAAAACCCATTTCAGGTTTATGACAGGAGGCACAACTCCTGGTATGAGGTCCTGAAAGTACAGGATCGGAGAATAATTGTTTACCCAGTTCTATTCGTTCGGGTGTTACCCAGTATTCTTTCGGGGGTGAATAAAAATCTACCTGGAGTGCATTTTCATCGAACAGGGAAGGGGCTTCATAATTAATGGCGCTTCGTCCTTCCGGTGCTGAAATACCTGCTTTGATCCTGGTCTTTACAACCGCTGCATAGACCGGATTGATATAACGACTGATAAACTGCAGCCGGTCAAAACGGTTAAAATCGGGGTTAGCCGCTAAATAACCACTAGCTGAAACAAGCAATTTATCAATGGTTGCAATATCACCCAGCCACTCTTTACTGACAGATGATTTCAAAATGGCGAGTAATGCCCTCATACCTTTGATAGTGGACTGGCCTTCTTTCATTGAGAGATTGGCAACCGGCGAATCGAAACCGGTAATGCCGGCACTGACCAGTTGAACCAGCCCGGAACGAATAGCATCCCAAACCAGTGCGTCTTTGAATTTATAGATCCGGTCTGGTTCTCTTTCCAGTTTGTCGATCACCGGCAACATATCCGTCAGCAGTTTTTCCAGTTTATTATATTGATCCGCTGTCCATTCTTCACCAAATAATAGCTGTTCTGCCGCCTGTAATCCCTGGGGGGCAATAATCCGATCGGCAATTTCAGATTCAATCCGGTCAATGGCAGGGCCGTTCAGGTTTTTCGTTTCAAACGGATTGTAATACTCTGTAAGGACAGCCAGTTGTTTATAGGTCATCCTGCTATCAATAAAAGCGGCTTTTAACCTGGGTAATATGGCTTTCTGATTAACCAGTGTACGGAACGACAGGATCCGGTTCCTGAATAGAGTAAGATTTTTTGAATAATAGTTATCCACTGCCTCGTTTACGGATTCCCCGGGTGTACGGAATGATGCCAGTAATGAAAAAACACTTAGAATGACCAGTGCAGCGGCAATCAGCGTCAGGCGGTTTATTTTTTTAGGAAACATCAGTGGGTAGAATAATGGATATAAAAAATGTTAAAGGCTAAGTTACAAATGTTTACAAAAACGGGGACAGAAATATTAAGTGGTTAACCGGGATTTCATAAGTGCTTATACCGATTGTATATGTCGTGAAATAGAGGGACTTTTATAGTTGCAAAAGTTCAAAATCCCTACCTCATGAAACCCTTGCTTCCTGCCCGGATTATTTCATTCTGCTGTTGCTTTTCATTGGCCATATTTTCCACTTTGTCAGCACAGGTGAGCATCATTCCCTATGGCAGCTCCTGGAAATACTGGGCTAATTCACAAGCCAATTTTCAAACAAACTGGGAAACAGTTGCCTATAACGATGTTGCCTGGCCGTCTGGTGATGGAGAATTGGGCTATGGAGACGGAGATGAAGTGACTTGTATTCCGGCTGCCAGCCCGGTGGCAGGAACAATTTGTACACCCACCGGCAGTAAATGGCCGACATATTACTTTCGCAAATTGATCAATATCCCGGATCCATCCGTTTATTCAAGTTTTACGTTTAATGTAGAGAGGGATGATGGGTATGTCGTATACGTGAATGGTGTGGAAGTGGGAAGAAATAATTTACCGGCAGGTGCGGTAACGTATGGAACCAGTGCCACCAATGCGCTGGAAGATGCGGTCATCAGCTTTACCGTAGCCACATCGGCTTTTAGTTCCGGGAATAATACGATCGCTGTTGAAATGCACCAGGCTTCCGTTTCTGGGGCGCCACCGGTTTCCTCCAGCTCTGATATTTCTTTTAACCTGGAATTAATGGGGAATGACGCATTTTCAGCTGTCCTGAGTCGCGGGCCTTATCTGCAGTCAGGCAGCCAGGATGGTATTACGATTCGCTGGCGGACAACAACTGCGGAAAATTCCAGGGTTGAATTGGGAACGGTATATGGCGTTTATCCGGTTGTTGTTTCGGATGCAACAGCAGTAACCGAACATGTTGTAAGAGTTACCGGGTTGTCGTTGGATACCCGTTATTTTTACCGCATCGGTACTTCCACAGCCTTGCAACTGCCTGATGCCAACCAGTTTTTTACCACATTGCCGGCTTCAAATACAACCCGCCGGATCAGGATTGTCGCTTTCGGTGATTGTGGCAGGGGAAATATCCCCTACCAGGATGATAACCTCGCCAATTACAGGAATTATCTTTCAACAAACGGAATCGATGCCGCTGATGCGTGGCTATTGCTTGGTGATAATGCTTATGATTTCGGATCCGATGCAGATTTCTCAACCAAATTTTTTGGTATTTACGGAAGTAATATAATGGAGAATCACAAACTGTATCCATCGCCGGGCAATCATGATTATGGCAACAGCTCCGGTAATAAAGCACTCCGGAACATGGCTTATCATACCAGCTTTACGGTTCCGCAAAATGGAGAAAGCGGGGGGGTGGCTTCAAATAAACAGAATTATTACTCTTTTGATATCGGGAATATCCATTTTCTTTCACTGGATTCCTATGGTACGGAAAGTGACGGAACCAGCATAGAAACATCAGGCAGCAGTGCATTGAAAACCTGGCTTACCGCCGATCTTGCCGCAAATACCAGGAAATGGACCATTGCCTATTGGCATCACCCCCCTTATACCAAGGGGAGTCATAACTCAGATACAGAAGGTGATCTCGTAAATATCCGGCAGAACTTTATCAGTTTTCTTGAAACCCGGGGTGTGGATATGATTGTCTGCGGGCACAGCCACAATTATGAAAGAGGTTACCTGATAAAGAATTACACCGGTAACTGGGCTTCATTCAATGCCGGTACACATGCATTAAGTACTTCCAGTGCCACGTATACAAGCGGCGCTACCTGTCCATATGTATATAATTCCACGCCAGCTAATCATGGAACCGTTTATGTTGTGGCAGGATCAGCCGGCGCCAGCGGAACCATGAACACCGGATTCGGTACCAGCCCGATGCCCTTTGCAGTGAATGATGGCGGGTTATTTTATTTTGAAGTGGAAGATAATCGCCTGGATGCGAAAATGCTCCGGCGCAATGGAACCGTATTTGACCAGTTTACTATTATCAAAGATGTTAATCAAACAACAGATTATACCATTACAAATGGCAATTCCCTTACACTTACAGCTTCCTGGCCGGGAAATTACAACTGGAGTACAGCTGCAACTACCCGCTCCATTAATGTAACTCCTCCTGTTAACACCGTTACCAATTATTCGGTTGCGGATGAATATGGTTGTATCACCGATCAATTTAATATTACTGCTTCTAATACACTGCCGGTAAAAATGTTGCAGTTTGATGCAAAGCGAACGGCTGCCGGCGTTGAACTCAGCTGGACCGTGATGGTGGATCAGGATGCCGAACAATTTATTATCGAACGATCCGCTAACGGACGGGATTTCATCCGGTTGAGCACCCTGGATGTGCAGCCTGCAGCTGGTGAGCAATCCTTTAACTGGCTGGATCCACAGTCGCTTCCCGGCGCCGCATTTTACCGGCTGTCCATAGCAGGGAACGGTACAGCCGCCACCTACTTCGGAATTAAAAAAGTGGCAGGTTATTCATATACCGGATTTGAGGTTAAAGCAGTGGCCGGTGTTGCCGGTAAATTAGTTATAGACTGTTATTCTGAAAGGGATGAACAATTCAGCCTGACTGTTTATTCCGTTGCCGGAAACAAAATCAGGAGCGAAGAGTTGCTGTTGATGAAAGGGACGACACGCAAAGCGTATTCCATTCCTCCTGGTTATTATATCTGTGAGTTGCGTAACAGCCGCGGTGAAGCAGTTCAGCAAAAAATGGTTGTACAATAATTAAAAGTGAAACGGATCCTTCTCATATTATTCCTGCTGGCAGGCACATGCAGCACCCGGGTATCCGCCCAGGTGCTCCGGAGTTTTACACCCAGGTATACAAATGCTTCTGTGAAAGGGAATATCACGTTTGTGGCCAATAATATTATTACCTCTTCCGGAGTCAATACTTCAGAAGCGCCACCCGGGGGATCCGCCGTCAACAACGGGAATACCGGTGCCAATATTGATATTTCAGGTACTACATTAATTCCATTCGGTTCTTCCTGGAAATATTATTCCACTGGCGCTGCGCCCGCTGGCAGTTGGAAAAACCTCGGTTATAATGATGCTGCCTGGTCATCCGGTAATGGCGAACTGGGATATGGAGACGGGGATGAAGCTACCTGTATCCCTTCCGGGGGAGGCGGCACGCTCTGTGCACCTACCGGGAATAAGTATATCACCAGTTATTTCCGGAAAACAATCAATATTGCAGACCCCACCGTGTATGGGGCTTTCCGCTTTAATGTGGAAAGGGATGACGGGTACGTGATTTATGTGAATGGCGTGGAAGTCGGGCGAAACAATATGCCGGCCGGCGTGCCGGTTTATGGAACCACTGCTTCTTCGGCTATTGAAGATGCCCAAATCAGTTTTACGATTGCCAATTCTTTTTTTAGTGCCGGTAATAATGATATTGCCATTGAAATGCACCAGGCGAACGCCAGCAGTTCAGATCTTTCATTTAACCTGGAACTGATGGGTGTGGATCCGCTGATCTTTAACTCCTCTTCCGCCGATCTTTCACTGCCTTCCTGTTCGCAGGTATTGTTTGCCGGTCTTTACTGGGGAGCCACGCAGGGCACAGATGGAACAAATGTTTCCTGGATAACCGGGGAAACGGCGGTAAAACTCAAACTGCCGGGCGCATCGCTGTTTACGGATCTGGTCTCTACACAAACCGATTACCATAACGGAACACTGGTGCCCGGACTGCCGCATACTGGTTACCGTTGCTTTATAGATATAACATCCCTGGTGAACACGGCCAGTCCGAATGGCACATACACGGTGGCAAATGTCTGTAGTCCGGCCGGTATTGTAAATGCGGCCGGAGGATGGACAATCGTGATCGCGTATGCAGATCCTGCTACTATTGTGCGTAACCTGACCATTTTTGACGGATCGGCGATCATGAACGGTGGTGATCCGGCATTGCATATTCCGATATCCGGTTTCCTGACCCCACCGGCGGGACCGGTGAGTTGTGAACTGGGTGCGGTGGTGTTTGATGGGGACCGCGTATCCACCGACGAGTATTCCTTTAAACAGAATTCAAACCCGCTTGTGGGTTCGTATACCAGTCTGACTCCAAATGCAACAGCCAACCTGAATGATATGTGGAACAGCACGATTTCCAGCTATGGCGCAGTGGTGACCACCCGGAATCCGGCACATCAGAATACATTGGGTTATGATGCAGATATCCTGATTGTTCCCAACGCTGCTAATGCAGTCCTGGGAAACAGCCAGAGCTCCGCCAGTATCCGGTTCAGTTCACCATCAGAGAACTATATGTTGCAGGTAGCCACTACGGCTATTTCGCAGTATACACCCACTTTTTCGATGTTGAAATCCTCCACCGATCTGAACGGGGGAACACTTCAGCCAGGGGATGTGCTGCGCTATCGTGTAGACTACCAGAATAATGGAAATGATGCCAGCACCAACACCATTATCTATGATAATATTCCTGCAGGTGCTACCTACCTGCCCGGCAGTCTTATAATAAACGGAGCATCCCGGACTGATGCAGCTGCTGATGATCAGGCCGAATATGATGTGGGCAATAACCGGGTAATCTTTCGCCTGGGAACCGGTGCCGACGGAAGCACGGGTGGCGGACTTGCTGTCGGTTCAAGTGGCTATATCACATTTGATGTATATACCGCTTCTTCCTGTTTGTTGATTACCTGTAATAATACATTGAGTAACAGTGCACGGATTGATTATATCGGACAGTTATCCGGCATAGCCCTCTATGATTCCAGCGGGGTGCTGGTCAGTGGCTGTGAAGTGCTGGGTCCGGTAGTGAATACCATTACCGGCAGTTGTATGCCCCTGGGAGATACAATCCTGACAAATAGCTGTCCGGCTACCAGTGTAGTCATTCCATTGGCCCGTTACGGCGGATATCGTTTCTATACCGCATTCCCGTTTACCGGTGCCAATGCGTATGATCCCGCCATACCGGTGACTACTACCAGGGTCATCTATGCCTGGTATGATGGTCCTGGTTCCTGTGACGATACGATCAGTCTGAATATCTATATCATGGCCTGCCCGGATATTGATGATGACAATGACGGTATACCTGACTATGTGGAGCTGAATAACCCGGTGGCGTTGCAGGATCATGACAGTGATGGAATACCTAACTGGAATGATGCCGGTTATCCGGGGTATACAGATAATAATGTGGATGGATTCAATGATAACTTCGATCCCAGTGCTGATTCAGATAATGACGGCATTCCGAATTTTTATGATACGGATTTTGCAGGCTATACCGATAGTAATGGCGATGGCGTGAATGATGCGATGGATAAAGACCTGGACGGCATTCCCAATCACCTGGATCTCGATAGTGATAATGACGGGATACCCGATACCGTTGAGAGTTTTGGGGTGGATGCCGACGGGGATGGCCGTATCGACAACTATACCGATACCGACAATGATGGATTCTCCCAGAACGTGGATGCAAATAATACCGGAGTCAGTGGTTCGGCCACCGGCTTAGGGGCTCTGGATACCGATGGAGACAACATACCTAACTACCTTGACCTGGACAGCGATAATGATGGAATACCCGATATCATTGAAGTATATGGAACAGATGCCGCAAACAGTGCAAGGGTGAGTATATATTTAGATACCGATGGGGATGGATATGCCGATGCACTGGACGCGGATGTGGGGAACGATCTGCTGATGGAGAACAGTGCTTCCTCACTGCTCCGCACCGGTACAGATGGCAATAATGACGGGCGTTGCGATAGCTGGCCCAATAAAAACATGGATGCCGACAGTAAACCCAATCCTTATGACCTGGATAGTGATGGCGATGGGATTACGGATGTGAAAGAAGCCTGGTTGACCGATGCTGACTGGAACGGACAGGTGGATGGCGCGGTCAATTCGAATGGACGGAATGCGGGACTGGCTGCACTTGGTTCAGTTACAATCCCGGACAATGATGCCACCGGCCGGGCAGATCCATATGATATTGATTCAGATAATGATGGTATTCCCGATAATGTGGAAGGCCTGACCACCAACGGTTATCTGCTGCCGGCTGCAACGGATACTGATAGCGATGGGATTGATGACAGCTATGATAATTTCAGTGGTTTTGGAGGAGATGGCATTCATCCGGTGGATATAGATGGGGATGCCGATCCCGACTACATAGACAATGATACCGATGGAGACGGACTGGTTGATATTATTGAAGGGAATGACCTGAACTTAAACGGGATGGCCGACGACCTGGTCACCCTGACCGGCGTTGATACTGATGGCGATGGACTGGATGACCGGTTTGATAACAATAACAGCAGCGCCGAAGCCACTTCGGCTTATATGGGTAATGGAGGAAGTACAAGTGGAGATCCGAGTCCCGGATCCATCACAACCGTTCAGCATACCATTGTAGCTTACGGCTGTGTATCGGAAAGAGATTGGCGATGTATTCCTTATTTACTGAGTTGTGAGATAATCAATTTCAGGGCTAATGAACAGGCGGGTATCGTCCGGCTGAACTGGACCGTTCTTTGCAAACAGGAAGTTGATTATTTTGAATTGGAACGAAGTACAGACAGACTTGTATTTGAACAAGCCAGTCGTATAAATGGCCGGCCTGTCATCGATGAAGCGGAAGAATACCAGGCTACAGATTATCTGACTGATCAGCACGAATCTGTGTATTACTACCGGTTAATTTCCGTACTGCGTTCAGGACGAAGGATTGTCAGTCAGGTAATAGCTGTTCACAAAGCCACAAACAATCAGTTGATTGTCCGGTTACGCGCTAACCCTGTAAAAGAAGTGCTGCAAATCAGTGTCACTTCATCCGTGGATGCACCAGCTGAATTTGTGATAACCGATGTTATTGGTGTTACCCGGATCCGCTTTTGTAAAGAGTTCAGAAAGGGCGAAAATAATATTGACTATATCTTGAAATCTCATTTTCCTGCAGGAATTTATTTCATACAGATACGTTCTATAGACTCTGTTTGTATCCATCAGTTTTACAAAGATTGATCTTAATCAGTTTTTGATCATAAAAGACTACAAGATCCATAATATTTTTTTTGACTTTGCAAATTTCTCCCCCGATTTTATTGCATTTTACTACCTGACAAAGTAAACTTCCGTTTCTACTGACCGGAATATTACGGCAAATGCAATGAATTAACCTACTTTCTTCTTTTGCTTAAGCAGATACCCTCAATTTTGTGTAAGTAAATTACTAAAGAAAAAAAGTTTTTTCTATTAGTTCAACTTCAGGTATTCTGGCTGATATCCTTTTTAAAACCACCAATATGCAGACTAACCATTACACTTTTAGTGCTTTCCGGAGCTTTTTTTTACTCCTTTTATTATCAGGTAATATTTTACTGGCCCAGACTAGCGGGTACAGCGGTACCGGGGCGAATATCGATGTTACTTACCACCGATGTGAATGGCGGATCAATCCGGATTCAGCTTCAAAGGGGATTAAGGGTTCTGTGACGACTTATTTTCTTACAAAACTTGCCGGTGTAACCGTGATCAGTCTTGATCTTAACAAGACTTCTTTTAATAATGCAAACCTTTCTGTTTATTACCATGGAAGCCCGGTGTCATTTTCATTTCCCACGACCGGGAATGTGCATATACTCAGGATGACGTTACCTGCAGCCTTGCCCATTAATACATTTGACTCGATTACCATTAATTATAGCGGAGCACCCCCTGCAGTAGCTGGTCAGGCTGAAGGATACCAGAAAAAAACATCCGGAGGTTCAAATTATATATACACGCTTTCAGAATCTTACGAAGACCGTGACTGGTGGCCCTGTAAGGCAGATATGCAGGACAAAGTGGATTCTATGGACATCTATATGAATGTGCCCAATAGTTTTACGGCCGTTACCCTTGGACGTTTGGTGGATTCAGTGATCAATGGGGCTAATCAGACTTTTCACTGGAAGACAAATAACCCGGTTGCAACGTATCTGGTCGCCGTAGGCGTAGCAAAATACAGGGTATATGACCGCGGAACGGTTAATATTAACGGCACCAATGTACCGGTCTGGTATTTTATTTTTCCGGGTAAAACAGCCGGAACCTATACAAATATTCTTAATGCGCTGGATAAAAGCATGGAGGAATTGACTGCATTCAGTACTTATTTTGGCGATTATCCTTTTAAAGATGAAAAACACGGGTTTTATGAATTTGGCTGGGGCGGAGGAATGGAGCATCAGTCTATCAGTGCTATGGGAGGATCGGTACTACAAAGTTGGGGAACGATTGCCCATGAGCTCGCTCATCAGTGGTTCGGCGATAAAGTGACTTTCGGGACCTGGAATCATCTCTGGCTGGCAGAAGGGTTTGCCAGGTATAGTGAAGCATTAGCTGCTGAATTGGTACCCTCACTCGGACAGAATCCGGTTACAGTAAGAGGAGGATTTAAAACAACGTCTAATAATGCCACCTATCGTGGGTATGGTTGCTATATACCAAACGGGTCGATTACCACCTCAGACGTGTTGTGGAGCAGTGTATACGGCACCACTGTTTACGAACGGGGGGCAATGGTCGTTTCTATGCTCCGTACATTGCTTGGTTCGACTAAATTCTCGCAGGCCTGTAAAGCCTACCTGAACGATCCGGTTTTGGCCTATCGTTCCGCTACCACAGATGACCTGAGAATTCATATGCAGGATGCTGCCGGTGGAATCGATCTGACTCCCTTTTTCGATTCATATGTATACGGAAACGGTTATCCCAGTTATAATGCGGGAATCGGATGGGCTAAATCAGGCACCAACCGGATCACCCTTCAGGTGACCAGCCAGACAAAAAGTTCCGGATCTACTGTATCTTATTATTATACACCAATCGCCATCCGGGTACAGGGTGCTTTGCCGGCACAGGATACCGTGATAGTTATATACGATCAGAATGGCCAGTTATCCAGGGCTGGAGACGGAATCAGTGCTCCTGTTACCGGCAATATCATTTCATTCAATCTGAATTTTGATCCTGTAACAGTAACCTTTGACCCGCTCAATCAGACCCTCGCAACCGGTACAACCAGTCTGAATTCTGTACTGGATGTAAAACTGGTTGACTTTATAGTCCGTCAGCAACCTGCAGGAAATCAACTTACACTTACAGTAACCGCTGGCGATAATGAACTGCAGGAAGTAATTCTTCAGCGTAGTACTGATGGAATACATTTTACGGATCTGGCGGGAATGGAGGAAGTTCCTTCAGCTAACGTGTTCAAATATTATACAGCAACAGATGTGTCACCGGTTTCACCCATTTCTTATTACCGTGCAAAACTGGTAACTGTTGATGAACAAGTCTACAGCAAAACATTACAGGCTGAACAGAAACTGATAACTGAAGCAGTAATGTATCCTAATCCGGCCGATAAGCAGGTAAGTATTAAGTGGTCAGGAACATCCGGGGCTTCATTTCTAGTCACTGTAACCGCTATGGATGGTAAACAAATACTCCGGCAAAACACGAAAGTGGATTTCCTTGTAGTTCCCGTCGAAGAATGGCCTGCCGGTACATACCATATACAGGTGCAAGAGACAAACCGTACCATTTTGAGCAGACAATTGGTGGTCAGACATTAGTCTTCATCAGTCATTTAATAAATCTGTACAAATGAAAACTCTATTAAGCCGGCCCTTTAAGGCAATCTTCCGGTCCCTTTTTTCCGGGCTATTGCTCTTTGCGGTCCAAACACCCGTCAGTGCCCAACCGGCTACTGTAACATATCCGCTGGCTGTGGGCAGAACAGGCTGTACAAGTGGTACACAACAGGTCCACTTCTATACATATAACGGGACAACCAATACACTGGCCAGTATAAATGCCACGGCTGGTGTAACTGGTTATTATACACCACAATTACGTATCGGAACCAGTGGTACCAGTGCGCAGCGGTTTACAGCGAATTACTCCAGTATTTCGTATAATCCGGCAGATCATAATATTTATTTCTTATGGACCGCGCTTACTGCTTTTTCCGGTTCCGGATCAGTGCCCCGTACCTATGTTTGGAGATGGCCGGTAGGTACAAAGCCAACAGGAACAGCCCCAAGGCTTGATACACTTTGTTCCTTCCCTGCTGACTTGCTGGGTGTAGCATTCGATAATGATGGAAATTCTTATGTGATTGAGTTTTCCGGAGAACCCAGCGGTGTACCGCATACGGCTTATTTAAGGTCGATAGATTTTACAACCCGGCAAATGGGTCCTGTTGATAACCTGATATTAACCGGGGGGGCAACTATCTATGAATCAGGAAGTGGTGATGTGGCGATCTCTCCATCTGGTCAGATGTTTTTTGTAGTGAATAATAAACTGTTTACGCCAAACTATAAAAGTTATACTGGAACAGGTGCCAATCTGACCTGTACCTATATTGATACGGTACAGGTTCCGTCCAATAACTTTGTGGGTCTTACGTACGCGCAGGGAGAAACTATTGCTGCTTTTTCCGGTGGAGCTGGTCCATCGGCCTGTCCTTTCCGGGAAATAGATCCGTTGACAGGGGATACTTCTGTGATAATAAAACCAGGAACCGTTTATTCTGCAGCTGACCTGGCATCTGTCGTTTCAGGTGTAGGTTCAGCCAAACGCCTGGTTTCTGCCATACCAACCGGTACACCCAACCAGTATGATGTGGTATATGAAGTAACCGTTAAAAACTATGGTAATACGGATATTTCAAATGTGCAGGTAACGGACAACCTAACGGCAATAAATGGTGCGGTTAATTTATCAGCGGTTACTACATCGTTTGTATCAAACCCTGCCGGATTGGTTTTAAATGCCGGATTCAACGGGAACAGCGATATCAATTTGCTGAATGGCACCGGAACATTACCCAATTATCCTGTTGCCAATAACTATGCAGTTATCCAGATTAACTGTCGCCTGTCAGGTATAATTAACGGGTTTGTTTATAATAACAGTGCTATTGCCACAGCAGTCGGGTATAATGCACAAAGTCTGCGTGACTCCTCTACCAACGGTTCTGTACCAGATCTGAATATCAATGATAAACCGGATGATGCCGGAGAAGGACAACCTACCCCGTTGATTGTTTCGATTACGGGAAGCACATTGCCTTGTACAGCATTGGCGAATGTTTTATATTCTCAGGATTTTGGTTCGGGTGCAGGTTTGGCAACTGCTATTCCTGCTCCGGTGCCGGGCTCAGGTGTTGTGGGTGCAACCGGATCAGCAACATATGCGGGATCTGTCATACAGCCCCTGGCTACAGAACGATACACCATAACAGATAATACCAATACGGCTAACAATGCCCACTTTGTCAGTATGACAGACCATACCGGAAATGCGAATGGACGGATGCTGGTGGTAAATGCGGATGCATCGAACTCCATTTTTTACAGAGGGGCTTTTACTGCTCCGATATGTGCCAATCAGCAATATTCCTTGTCTTTATATGCCGCATTTGTCGGGAATGCTTCCTATCAAACGCTTTGTAATGGGTTTGGCGGATTTCAATACCCGAAGATCCTGGTGAATATCAAGGACCAGGCTTCAGGTGCAATCATATCTTCTTTGTCCACCGGTGATATTTTCACTACCAGCTGGCAGCAACTGGGTATCAAATTTACCAGCCCGGCTTCCTATACCGGTATCATCTTTGAACTGATCAATAATGCACCCGGTGGTTGTGGTAATGATATCGCCATTGATGATATCCAGTTCGGATCCTGTGATCCGCTGCCTGTAGTCGGCCTGAACCATATTAATGCAGGATGTCTGGGAACTACCGCTTCTTTCTCAGCGGTATTCAGTGATCCGGGCGCCATTTTAGGTACTCCGGATTATCAGTGGCAGGAGAGTCCGGATGGTGTTTCCTGGTCTGACATCGCTGCTGCACCCAATGCAGATACATATACTATCGCTTCAGTAGCTGCAGGGGATGTAAATAAATATTACCGGGCACTCGTAGCCGCAGCCGGAAATCTCGGTAACCCCAATTGCCGATATCCTTCCCCATCCTTTTTCCTGGTTGCTGGTTGTGATATTGATGATGATGATGACGGTATACCGGATACAGTTGAAAGCGGGGGCGTGGATCCACTGGATGATGATGACCTCGACCATATACCCAATTACCGGGATACGGATTACCCGGGTTTTATTGACAGTAACGGGGATGGGGTTAATGATAATTTTGACTGGGACCTGGATGGTATTATAAATGAACTGGATCTCGATAGTGATAATGATGGTATTCCGGATGTGGTGGAAGCCGGAGGTGTTGATACGGATGGGGATGGTAAAATTGATAATTATACGGATGTGGATAATGACGGTTTCTCTCAGAATGTCGATGCGAATACATCCGGCAAAGACCTTTCCGGCAGCGGACTCGGGCTCCCCGACCTGGATGGGGATGGTATTCCCAATTACCTGGACCTGGACAGTGATAATGATGGTATTCCGGATGTGGTGGAAGTATATGGTACGGATATCACTAATGACGGAATGATTGACGCCTTTATCGACACGGATAATGATGGATTAAGTGATCAGGCCGATGGAGATGTGGGTAATGATGGCATTGCTGAGAATGCGGCAGCGGCTTTACTTCGTACCGGAACAGATCCTGATAATAACGGAAGGGCCAATACATTCCCCTATAATAATATGGATGGGGATAGTAAATCGAATCCTTATGATCTGGATAGTGACGGGGATGGTATTTCAGATGTACGCGAATCGGGCTTTACAGATGGCGACTGGAATGGCCAGGTGGATGGCGCAATAAATGCGAAGGGCAGAAATATCCTGCTTGCCGCTTTGGGATCCCTGGCAATTCCGGATTCGGATGCAACAGGACGATCCAATCCTTACGATATTGACAGTGATGATGATGGTATTCCGGATAACGTGGAAGGACTTACCACACTAGGCTACCTGCTACCTTCAGGCGTAGATACTGATTCAGACGGTTTGGATAACAGTTATGATAATTATAGTGGCTTTGGCGGAGATGGTATACATGTTGTTGATACCGATGGAGACACAATCCCGGATTACCTGGATGATGATACGGATGGCGATGGATCCATTGACCGGATAGAAGGCAATGACCTGAACCTGAACGGACAACCGGATGACCTGGTTACACTGACCGGTACAGATACCGATGGGGATGGGCTGGATGACCGCTTTGATGCAAATAATTTCAGCGCAGAAGCCACTTCAGCCCGTATGGGAAACGGTGGAACCATCACCGGTGATGCCACACCCGGATCCATTACTACTGTGCAGCATACCACTGTTGCATTCGGATGTGCCACTGAACGTGACTGGCGTTGTCTTCCTTATATATTAAGTTGTGAGATTATCCGCTTTAAAGCCCTCCTGCAACATCAACAGGTACAGCTCGATTGGTCCGCCTTTTGCCGGCAGGAAGTGGAATATTTTATAGTAGAACGGAGTACAGACCAGTCCCGGTTTGAACCCGTGCTCAGGGTTCAGGGTCGTGCAACAGTTAATGAAACAGAGTCGTATACCGGTACAGATATAATAGCGGGTAACAATGCCCCGGTAATATACTACCGGCTGAGATCAGTCATGCGATCCGGCCGGCAATTGATCAGTGCAGTGATCGCAGTCAGGATGGATCCGTCAAATCTGGCTGAAGTCCGGATTTTACCCAACCCGGTCAGGGATCAGTTGCAACTATCCATTGTTTCGGTGCTTACTACCCCGGCAGATATTATTATTTTGGATGCCAATAACCGGTTGTTAATGCGATTCAGTGAACAGGTCCGCCAGGGAAAAAATATCCTGTTGTATCCGCAGACCACAGAACTACCGGAAGGCGTATATTTCCTCAGGATCGTATTGGGCGAAGATGTACTGACAAGAAAATTCACGAAGTTGAAGTAAATATAAAACAGCCAACCAGTCAGGAAACGACCTGCTTCGGTTGTCCATGACAGGTACATAATTAGTAACATATCAAAAGGTCTCCTTTCGAAGGGAGACCTTTTGCATTTTATGAAAATCGGACTTTTACGGTTGTTTTTGATTTACAATTTAGTAAAAACGCTATCCGGCCGAGCGGGGATCTACACAATTTTATTTATAAAAAGACCTCCAGGTTGTATTTATAAGTAATAACTCTCAATTTAGCCTGCGAAAACCAGTGTGTTGTTTTAAGTGTTTTAACAAGCGAACCTAAGTAATACATTTAGCATCCTGGTTTCCATTGTTTGTAATAACCAATATTCTATTTTTTATGAAACCAGTTACCACCATTTACCTGAAAACGGTGCTCTTTGCCGCCATTTTCTCCTTGTTTTCCTTCCACTCATTTTCCCAAACAACCATTATTTCCTACGGATCAAGCTGGAAATACCTGGACAATAATACCCGTCCGGCAAACTGGGAAACAGCTGCTTTCAATGATGCTGCCTGGGCTTCCGGGAATGCAGAATTGGGATATGCGGATGCGCCTGTAACCACTGTTTCTTTCGGTGCGGATCCAAATAACAAGTATATCACCACCTATTTCAGAAAATCGGTAACCATTGCCAGTCCGGCTTCTTTTGCTGATTTTACACTAAATGTCAGAAGAGATGATGGGATTGTTGTGTATATCAACGGTGTAGAACGCTACGCCAGTAACATGCCTGCCGGCAGAACACATGCCACATTAGCATCATCTGCTGCTGCAGATGATGGCGCCACTCCACAGACGGCCACGCTCTCCTCAGCATTTTTTAGTGCCGGAACTAATGTGATTGCTGTGGAAGTCCATCAGAATGCAGTTAACAGTTCGGACCTGACATTTGATCTTGAACTCTTAGCCAATGCCGCACCGGTTGGGCTGATCAATTTTGGGGATGTATGGAAATACCTCGATAATAATACCCGCCCGGCCAACTGGGAAACCACCGGTTTCAATGATGCCGCCTGGGCTTCCGGAGCCTCTGAACTGGGTTATGCCGATGCACCCGCCACTACAGTATCCTTTGGCGCGGACCCGAATAATAAGTATATCACTACTTATTTCCGTAAAACCTTTACTGTAACCGGACTGAGTACATATAATAATTTTACCCTGAATGTGGTACGGGATGATGGAATGGTGATCTATGTGAATGGTGTGGAAGTAGCCAGGGATAATATGCCGGGAGGCACACCCACTCATAGTACACTGGCTTCTGCAGCAATTTCAGGTGCCGGTGAAACCACCCCGGTTTCCTTTACAATTTCCCCCTGCGCTTTTGTAGAAGGTACAAATACAATCGCCGTCGAAATGCACCAGAGTGATGTTACGAGTTCTGATCTTTCCTTTAACCTGGAAATGATTGGTAATGTTGGCGGAGGTACCCCCACACTATCCCGTGGCCCCTACCTGCAGGTGGGTAATGAAACCGCCATTACAATCCGCTGGAGAACTTCCACGGCCTGTTACGGACGGGTAAGTGTTGGCCCATCCAATGGTGTCTACACAACAGCAACGGTGGATGAAACCTGTCCGACCACGGACCATATCGTTCGTGTTACCGGTTTGACTGCCGGCACAAAATATTTTTACCAGATATCCGCTACTGATGGAACCATCTTCCAGGGTGATGCGAATAATTTCTTTAAAACAGCCCCGGTGGCTAATTATACCGGTAAAATCAGGATTACTGCCTTTGGTGATTGTGGACGGAATACGGCCGCTTACCAGGATGATAATCTTTCATTTTACCAGTCCTACCTCACCGCCAATAGTATCGATGCTCCGGATGCCTGGATCCTGTTAGGCGATAATGCATACAATTCAGGAACTGATCTGGAGTACACAAACAATTTCTTTAATATTTACCAGGGCAATATTCTGAAGAACCATAAGCTGTATCCGGCACCCGGAAATCATGACTATGGTAACAGTTCAGGAAACAAAACTTCCCGCAGCATGCCTTACCATTCGAATTTCTCAGTACCCCAGAACGGAGAAAGCGGGGGAGTGGCTTCATCTAAACAAAACTATTATTCTTACGATATCGGTAATATTCACTTCCTTTCCCTGGATTCCTATGGTACAGAAAGTGATGGAACGAGCATGGAAACAGCCGCTTCAAGTGCCATGAAAACCTGGCTGGATGCAGACCTTGCAGCCAATACCAAAAAATGGATTATTGCATACTGGCACCATCCCCCCTATACCAAATCAAGCCATAATTCGGATTCAGAGGGCGACCTGGTGAATATCCGTCAGAATTTTATTACGTTCCTTGAAACAAGGGGAGTTGACCTGATCATTTGCGGACATAGCCATGCCTACGAAAGAGGTTATCTTCTCCGGAACTTTACAGGAGCCTGGACCTCTTTCAATGCCGGTACACATGCGGTGAGCACTTCCAGTGCTACTTATACAAGCGCAGCGACTTGTCCGTATGTTTATAACAGTTCTCCTTCCAATCATGGAACTGTTTATGTGGTAGCCGGTTCAGCAGGAGCAAGCGGTGGAACCAATGCAGGTTTCGGAGCCAATGCCTTTCCTTTCTCGGTGAATGATGGCGGAGTTTTCTATTTCGAAGTGGAAAATAACCGGCTCGATGCAAAAATGCTGAGACGGAACGGAACCATATTTGATCAATTCACGATCATGAAAGATGTGAATACCACCACCAACTATTCTATTCCGAACGGATCTTCACAATCGCTGACTGCTTCCTGGCCGCAAACCGGTAACTATACCTGGACAGGCACAGCCGGCAGCACCCGGTCATTGAGTGTAACTCCTCCTAATAATGCAGTTACCAACTATACCGTAACGGATGCGTTTGGCTGTGTAACCGATCAGTTCAACATTACCACTACTGGTACATTGCCGGTTTCCCTGCTTTCCTATGAAGCTAAATTGCTGAATGGTAAAGTGGAAGTAACCTGGAAAACGGCTACTGAGTCCAATAATGACTTCTTTACCATTGAGCGTTCCGCTAACGGAACAGACTTTACGTCCATTGGCACAGTGGATGGAGCAGGTCAGTCTTCAGTGGAAAAAGCATATGCGTTTACCGATGCGGCCCCCCTTCCCGGAACCAGTTTTTACCGGTTGTCACAAACCGACCTGGATGCCAACCGCCAGTATATGGGTGTTAAACGGATTCAGAACTCTTCCCTGAAAGATTTTGATGCGAAAGCATTATTTGGAAATCAGAATCAGCTGGTCCTCCAGATCAATACATCGGTGGCGGGTCAGTACCATGTAAGCATCTTTGATATCGCTGGCAGAAAATGGAAGGATGAATCAGTGAACCTGGGCGTAGGCAGCACACGGAAGGAATACGAGTTGAAGCCAGGTGTATATGTATGGGAAGTGACCAATGCCAATGGTGATTCCATGTTACAAAAAGTAGTCGTACAATAAATACCCGAAACAACTGCTCATTGCATTTACTAAATCCGTAACTATGAAGAGACATTATCTTTTCCTAACTCTTATTTGCCTGGCAGGCATACTGCAGGAGGGCCATACCCAGGTCCTCCGCAATATGACCCCCCGGTACAGTAACCCGTCGGTAAAGGGTAATATAATTTTTGTAGCCAATAATATCATTACCACCAGTGGCACTATTACCACTGAAGCGCCTCCCGGTGGCACTGCCACCAATAACGGGAATGTAGGTGTCAATATCGACATTGATGGCACCCCGCCTACCACCTATTTTACCTATGGGGCAAACTGGAAATACCTGGCCAATAATACCCGTCCGGCCAACTGGGAAACAAGCGGTTTTGCGGATGGAGCCTGGCCGAATGGTAATGGGGAACTGGGATATGGGGATGGTGATGAAACCACTTGTGTGCCTTCCGGTGGTGGTGGGTCTGCTTGTGCTCCGACCGGAGTAAAATACATAACTACCTATTTCAGGAAAACGGTGAATATTCCAGATCCTACCGTACACAGCAATTTTACACTCAATGTGAAGCGGGATGACGGGGTGGCCGTATATATTAATGGGGTGGAAGTTTACCGCGATAATATGCCGGGAGGGGCGTTGGCTCATGCGACACTGGCCTCCTCTGCAGCATCTGACGATGGAGATGGTATTCAAACCACGACTATCGCCACGTCTGCATTTATCGCCGGTAATAATGTGATCGCCGTTGAAATACACCAGAATGCCAATAACAGTTCTGACCTTTCTTTTGATATGGAATTGCTGGGTAATCCGATCGCCGTTGTAAGTATGTTGCCACTGGGTTCTAATTGGAAATACCTCGATAATAATACCCGCCCCGCCGGTTGGGAAACCACCGGTTTTGCGGATGGAGCCTGGGCTTCTGGTAATGCAGAACTGGGTTATGGCGATGGCGGCGAAGCTACCGTGGTTGGATATGGCCCCGATGCCGCTAATAAGTATATCACCACCTATTTCAGAAAAGTAGTCAATATTACTAACCCATCTTCTTATGCCAATTTCATTATTAACCTGGTAAGAGATGACGGGGCAGTAGTATATGTAAATGGTGTTGAAGTGGTCAGAAGTAATATGCCGGCTGGTGTAATCGGACACAGCACACTTGCTTCCTCTAATATCAGTGGAGCGGCTGAAACTGCTATAAACAGCTTTTCGGTTCCCAGTAGTTATTTTGTAAATGGGAACAATACAATCGCCGTGGAAATTCACCAGGATGTGGTGACCAGTTCCGATATATCATTTAATCTTGAACTGCTGGCATCTACGGATTCGACATTTAACTCCTCCAGTGCCGACCTGAATCTTCCGAGTTGTTCTCAGGTGCTCTTTGCCGGTTTGTACTGGGGAGCCACTCAGGGTACGGATGGATCCAATACGGCCTGGATCACCAATGAAAACCAGGTGAAACTGAAATTCCCCGGTGCTACAGATTATACCAGTATAACTTCTTCACAAACGGATTACCATAATAACACACTCGTGCCTGGTCTGCCGCATACTGGTTACCGTTGTTTTGCGGATATCACCTCATTAATGAATTCAACCAGCCCGAATGGCACTTATACAGTGGCGAATGTGTGCAGTCCTGCAGGAATTAATAATACGGCAGGCGGGTGGACCATTGTAATTGCTTATGGTGATCCGGGTACTATTGTCCGCAACCTGACCGTGTATGACGGATCGGTTATTATGAATGGTGGGGACCCTGCCCTGCATATCCCGATTACCGGGTTTTTAACCCCGCCTACAGGACCGGTCGATTGCGAACTCGGAGCCGTGGTGTTTGATGGTGACCGTGGACAAACCGATGAGTTTTCATTTAAGCAAAATTCAAATCCGATGGTTGGTTCATATACGAACCTGACGGCGAATGCTACAGCCAACCTGAATGATATGTGGAACAGTACCATCTCTTCGTATGGTTCGGTGGTAGCAACCCGTAGCCCGGCACATAATAATACACTGGGATATGATGCAGATCTTGTCGAAGTATCAAATCCCGGTAATTCGGTATTAGGAAACAGTCAGACTTCTGCCAGTATCCGGTTCAGCTCTCCTTCGGAGAACTATATGCTGCAAGTGGCTACTACAGCCATTTCACAGTTTACACCGACTTTTTCAGTAAATAAAACCTCGGTAGACCTGGATGCAGGCGCCCTGGATCCGGGTGATTCAGTCCGTTATGAAATTGCTTACCGTAACAGGGGCAATGATGCGAGTACAGGAACCATTATCACTGATAATATTCCCACTGGTACCACATATGCCCCCAACAGTCTGATTATCGACGGGGTGCCTAAAACAGATGCAGCCGGTGATGATGAAGCGGAATATGATTATATCAATAACCGGGTGGTGTTTCGTATCGGAACAGGTGCTACCAGCATCTCAGGCGGAGAAATTAATCCGAATGGAAATGGGAATGTCCGCTTTAAAGTGTATACCCCCTCTTCCTGTGCGCTCTTCCTGTGTAATAATACAATCAGTAACAGGGCCCGAATGAATTACGGCGGCAAACTGTCATTACTCAGCCTCGAAGATTCAAGCGGCGTGGATGTAGCCGGATGCCTGATGCCCGAACCTGTATCGAATATTATCAGTGGTACCTGTATGCCGCTAGGCGATACGATCCTGACCAATATATGTCCCGCTTTAACCGTCACGATCCCTGTAGCCCGTTATGCCGGTTACCGTTTCTTCAGTACAATGCCATTCATCGGCGCTAACCTGTTTGATCCGGCCACTGCGATTACATTTACGAGGGTCATTTATGCCTTTTACGACGGACCAGGCTCCTGCGATGATACCCTACGGATCAATGTTTTTATAACTTCATGCCCGGATATCGATGATGATAATGATGGTATCCCGGATTATGTGGAAATTAATAATCCGCTTGCCCTGGGTAATCATGACGGGGATGGGTTCTTAAACTGGAACGATGCCACTTACCCGGGCTTTGTAGATAATAACAGCGATGGGTTTAATGATAATTTTGATCCCAGTGCGGATTCGGATAATGACGGTATTCCTAACTTCTATGATCCTTCATTCCCGGGATGGGTAGATAGTAATGGTGATGGGGTGAACGATACAATGGATAAAGATCTCGATGGTATTCCCAATCACCTCGACCTTGACAGTGATAATGACGGCATTCCCGATGTGACAGAAAGTTTTGGTGTGGACGCCAATGGAGATGGCCGGATTGACGGATACTCAGATACCGATAACGACGGACTTTCACAGAATGTGGATGCCAATGGTACAGGTGTAGCAAATTCAGGCCTGGGCCTGGGTGCGCTTGACACCGACGGTGATGGCGTTCCTAATTACCTGGACCTCGATAGTGACAATGATGGTATACCTGATATCATTGAAGCTTATGCTACAGATGTATCAAATAGCGCTAAAGTCAGTTCATTTACTGATAATGATGGCGATGGATTAGCAGATGCATTTGACGGCGATGTCGGAAACGATGCTATTGCAGAAAATTCGGCTTCGTCCCTGTTAAGAACCGGTGCAGATGGCAATAATGACGGACGCTGTGATACATGGCCTTATATTAATCCGGACGGGGATTCTAAACCCAACCCGTATGACCTTGATTCGGACGGGGATGGCATTACTGATGCCAGAGAAGCCGGATTCGTGGACAGTGACTGGAATGGCCAGGTGGATGGAGCGGTAAATACAAACGGAAGGAATACGGTCCTCGCTGGATTAGGTTCACTTTCCCTCCCTGATTCAGATGCCAGTGGTCGTATCAATCCCTATGATATTGATGCAGATGACGACGGTATCCCGGATAACGTGGAAGGTCCTACCACCCTCAGTTACCTGCTGCCTTCCGGCAATGACAGTGACGGGGATGGAATTGATAATACGTATGATAACTTCTCCGGCTTTGGCGGAGATGGGATACATGTGGTTGATACCGATGGAGACACTGTCCCGGATTACCTGGATGATGATACGGATGGCGATGGTTCTATTGACCGTATTGAAGGAAATGACCTTAATCTGAATGGCCAGCCGGATGACCTGGTTACCCTTACCGGGGTGGATACCGATGGCGACGGACTCGATGACCGTTTTGATAATGATAACAGCAGTTCTAAAGGCACTTCAGCCCGGATGGGGAATGGCGGAACAATCACCGGCGATGCAACACCGGGTTCCATAACCACCGTGCAGCATACCGTGGTTGCATTTGGTTGTGCCACCGAGCGCGACTGGAGATGCCTGCCATATATCCTGAGTTGTGAGTTTATTTCGTTCAAAGCGGTATTGCAGAATAAAACGGTGTTGCTGAATTGGACAGCTCTTTGCCGCCAGGATGTCAGCAGCTTCGTGGTGGAAAGAAGTACAGACCGGGTACATTTTACCCAGGCATTTACCACCCCCGGTAATCAGATGCTGAATGAAGTGGAATCATATAGTGGCACCGATAATATCAGTGGACTGGATGAAACGATGATCTACTACCGTCTCCGGTCAATCATGGCCAATGGACGGGAACTCGTCAGCAATATCATCGCTGTACGCCAAAGCAACAGCTCGGAAACAGAACTCAGAATACTGCCAAACCCGGTACAGGACCTGCTGCAGGTTTCACTAAATGTGCCGCAGAACAGTACTGCACGGATCACCATTATGGATGCAGCCGGCAGAGTGCTTTACCAGTTCAGGGAAAACCTGCTGAAAGGAAGTAATACACTGACATATTCACAAGCCGCGTTTCTCATAGAAGGGATGTATTTCCTGCGTGTCGAGCTGGATGAGAAAAAACTGATTACTAAGTTTAATAAACTAAAATAGGTAGCTGGTTATTACCGCAGGAATTTCCTGCAAGCCTCCCCTTCAAAGGGGAGGCTTTTTTTATTCCTGTCCCTATTCCGGTTACATTTGTGTTTATGTACACCCTGAAAAAATCACTGGGACAGCATTTTCTCCGGGATGAGAATATATGCCGTAAAATCGTGGCCTCCCTGCAAGAACATCCCTATACCCGCCTCCTGGAAGTCGGACCCGGGGGGGGCGCCCTTACCAAGTACCTGGTGCAGCTTCCGGATATTGATTTTAAGGCGGTTGAACTGGATGAGGAAAAAGTGACCTTTCTGCTGCAAACCTATCCTACACTGAACGGAAAGATGATCCATCAGAGTTTCCTGGACATAGAACCGCCTTTTACCGGTCAATTTACCATCGTGGGGAATTTTCCTTACAACATTTCCACCCAGATTCTGTTTAAGATACTGGATTGGCGCGACCAGGTGGAATGCATGGTCGGGATGTTTCAGAAAGAAGTGGCACAACGGGCGGCGGCAAAAGAGGGGAGTAAAGTATATGGTGTACTGAGTGTGCTGGTACAGGCTTTTTATGACGTGGAATACCTGTTTGATGTGAGTGAGCAATGTTTTAACCCACCCCCGAAAGTAAAAAGCGGGGTGATCCGGCTGACCCCGCGGAAAAAACCACTGGAATTGGTGGATGAAAAAAAATTCTTCCTCCTGGTAAAAACCGCGTTTAACCAACGCCGCAAAACCCTGCGGAATGCGGTAAAAGGCCTCTTTGATGCAGCTATTCTGGAAGATGAACTGTTTAATAAAAGAGCTGAGCAACTCACGATAGAACAATTTGCCGGCCTCATTTGTAAAATGCGATGAAGAAAGTAATAATTACAGGAAGAGCCCACCCGGTTTTAAAGGATGCTTTAGTGATGCAGGGTTACCAGGTGCTCGATGCGCCGGAAATCAATGTGGAAGAACTTTCTTTAATGATCGCCGATGCGGAAGGCCTGGTGGTGACCACAAGAATTCCGGTGAATAAGCAACTGCTGGACAAAGCACTCCGATTAAAATGGGTAGGGCGGCTGGGCAGCGGTATGGAACTGGTCGATCAGCCATATGCCGAAAGCAGGGGCGTCAATTGTGTAAGCAGCCCGGAAGGTAACCGGAATGCCGTGGCTGAACATAACCTGGGACTGTTGCTGAACCTGCTGAACCGCTTATCATTAGCACAGGAAGAAGTGCGAAAAGGTCTTTGGAAAAGAGTGGAAAATACCGGTATTGAACTGACCGGAAAGACGGTAGGTATCATCGGTTTCGGGAATACCGGCAGCAGTTTTGCCCGTTTGCTTGAACCATTTCAGGTGACCGTGCTGGCCTGCGACCGCTATAAAGCTGATTTTGCCAACGGGTATATCAAAGAAGCCAACCTGGAGCAAATCGCCCGATACGCCGATATCATCAGCCTGCATGTGCCATTGACCCCGGAAACAACGGGAATGATCAATGAAGCTTTCTTCCGTACCTTAAAACGTAAACCTGTAATACTCAATACATCCCGTGGAAAAGTAATTGAAATCCCGGCATTGATCCGCGCACTGAAAGAGAACCTGATCAGCGGAGCCGGACTGGATGTGTTACCCAATGAGCAACTATCTTCCTATAGTAAAACGGAACAGGAGGAACTGGACTGGCTTTTGGCAAGACCCGATGTGATAATAACCCCGCATATTGCAGGCTATAGTTTTGAAGCTGACTATAAAATGGCTGCAGTTTTGCTGGGAAAACTGGGAATTTCAATTCCATGATTTTTCGTAAATTCAGGTTGTATATTCAATAACCACAAAATCTGGCACTATGCGCCAAATTATAGCTGTACTCACAGCTGGTTTATTTATAGGGTCGCTTTTTTCCTCCTGCTCCAAATCACTGGAAGACAGGATAACCGGTCATTGGAAACTCGAAGGAGCCACCCGTCGTATATCCACCGGGACTTCTGAATTAAGAACCGGTTATGAAGATGGCATTTTTCACCTGGATGAAAATGGACGCGCTACCTATATAGAAGGAACTGATACGTTAAGCGGATATTGGAGAGCCGGTAAGCATAACAAAGGCATCTATAATAACAGTGAAGGCAGCTGGCAAGCCAGGGATATGCGTTATCTGCTGATCAGTGTTTCCAATACCTTTTTACACCGCACCTTGGAGTGGCGGTTTGATGATATTGATTTTCACAGCAATAACCGGGGACTGCGTGCAGAGCAGTACACCCTGGGCTTTGACCGGATTTATGAGTTCAAAAAACGCTGATTGTTAAAATTTTAGACTCAAATTTCCCGGTTTAAAAACTTTTTCTACCTTTATACCTGAAATGCAACGCTTCAGCTAACACTGGGGCGTTGTTATTTTTTTATTATCAAAAGAGCCGACTATGAGTGCATTACAGTATGTGACCAAGGATACCCTGGAACAAATGAAAGCCGAACTGCAACGAATGAAGGGGGTGGACCGCCCTGCCGCCAGCCGGGCCATCGCTGAAGCCCGTGAAAAAGGGGATCTGAAAGAGAACGCGGAATATGATGCGGCCAAAGAAGCCCAGGGAATCCTGGAAGCTAAAATTGCCGCCATGGAAGGGGCTATGGCCAATATCAGGGTACTGGATGAAGCCAGTATTGATACCAGCAAAGTTTCCATCCTGACCAAAGTGACCCTGACCAACCTGAATACCAAAAAACAGGTAACGTATAAAATTGTGAGCGAGAAAGAAGCTGACCTCAAGGCCGGTAAAATTTCCGTAACCTCACCTATCGGGAAAGGAATCCTTGGAAAAGTTATTGGCGACACTGCCGAAGTTCAGGCCCCGGCAGGTATCCTGAAATTCCGGATCGACGAAATCACCGCCTGATCTTTATCAGTCACTGAAAAAAGGAAAAGTCTTCGCCCGCGAAGGCTTTTTTAGTAAATAAAGTAGCTTTACCTATAAATGCTCAAACCTTTATATGACTTTTTAAACCCTCGAACCTC